>JAYUZL010000304.1:0-4803 GCA_043751875.1 Ferruginibacter sp. | reverse complement strand
CTGTATTTTATCCTGACATATTAACAGCGAAAACGCATCACTCCATTCTAAAAACCTGTTTAACCGATCAGCATATTTTTTATTAATATTTAAATTTTTTAAAACGGCTGTTCGGTATTTTTCCTGATCCTTTAAAAAATTATCGAGCCCCTTATCCGTCTTTCGTCTATCGCCATCGTATAAAAATTTTATATGATGAGAAGTTAGCAAACCATTCAGCTGGCTTTTGGAGCTTCCAATTTCCATCAGGCTCAGCAATGGGGTTATATTGGTTTTGTTTTTGCAGTCGGCAACTGTAAAGTTTCTCGGGGCACCTGCATCTGTAAGGTTTTGACGGGCCAGGGTTTCAGTTACGCCATCATCATGCTCTGCAATGGCAAGTAGTGCAGGAACGATAATTTCTACAGGCAAATCAATATTGTATTGATATGATATCATTGCAGCCAGCAATCCGTGCGAACGCTGCGTAATAATTTTCCACCCTTTTTGATGTGATGATACGATCATATGAATTTACAAAAGATGAAGTTTTTTGCATACTCTTGTTGCTAGTATTTGTTTGTAATAAACATGCCAAAGTTATTCGCCTAATAATGGCGTTAACTTTCGAGCTAATAGGCATTACACAAAAAAGGTTATAAATAAAATATCTTTACTTGACGGCATTATTCAATAATTGTCCACTACTGTTCCAAACAATTATATTTGTTACTGTACTCATTTATAAAAATAATATTAAACCTATAAAAAGGCAACGATGAATTTTCCGTTTAAAGAAACAAGAATGAAACTTTTAGTTGGTGACTTTTCCGGCTTATTTACATTAACAAAAGAAAAAGGAAACAGTTTCATACATCCGTCAGAAGTAGCAAAGTTGTTTATTTCAATCCCAAGCGATAAAGCAATTGAGGCGTTCAAATCATTTCAAACAGAGCAGGAAGTTGCAGTATTCCCATATCTCGATAACCAATTGCAAAAAAAGGTTATTAGCAGTTTAACAAAACCTAGAGCCTCTTATATTTTAAACGAGTTAAGGTCAGATGACCGTGCTATTTTTTATTCATCTCTCAAAGGGGTGACACTTTCTAATTTTCTTGAATTTCTAAATGAGCAAAACAAGGCAGCCCTTCATAAAATATTAGGCTATTCAGATAAAAGTGTAGCTAGAATTATTAATACTGATTTTGCCACCATACAAAAAGGTATGACCATTGCTGCCGCAACGGAACACCTGCGTAACAACCATAAAGATACTGAAGCAGCCAATGTTATTTATGTGGTAGATGTAGATGGTAAACTTGTTGATGATATTCCTGTAAGACGATTTGTTTTAAATGATCCACAAAAAAAAGTGGAAGATATTTTAGATGGCTATTGTATCAGTTTAAAAATCACAGACAGCAAAGAAGATGCTGTTCAAAAATTTAAAGAATACGACAGAGTTGTTTTGCCTGTTATAAACGATGATCATATTTTATTAGGTGTAGTTACAGTAGATGATGTAATGGATGTAGAAGAACAAATAGCTACCGCTGAAATTCAAAAATTTGGTGGTGTAGAGGAGTTGGATTACCCGTACGTAAAAACACCTTTCTTTTCTTTACTGAAAAAAAGAGCAGGTTGGTTAATTGTCCTTTTTTTGGGCGAAATGCTTACTGCTACTGCAATGGGTTACTTTGACGGCGAAATTCAAAAGGCTGTGGTGCTGGCATTATTTGTTCCTTTAATTATATCAAGTGGTGGTAACAGTGGTTCGCAGGCAGCAACATTGATCATCCGTGCTATGGCTTTAAAGGAACTATCAATAAAAGATTGGTGGTATGTAATGCGGAGAGAAATATTATCAGGCTTAACATTAGGAATTATATTAGGCACAATAGGATTTATAAGAATTTCAATTTGGCAGGCGTTTCATTGGTACGAATATGGTGTACACTGGCTTTTACTTGCAATCACTATTTTCTTTTCATTGATAGGGATTGTAATGTGGGGCACACTAAGCGGTTCAATGGTGCCAATGATCTTAAAGAAATGTGGGGTTGACCCCGCTACATCTTCTGCACCTTTTGTTGCAACATTAGTAGATGTAACAGGATTGGTTATTTATTTCAGTATTGCCGCCATATTTTTAAAAGGGACTTTACTGTAGAATTGAATACCCAACAAGTCGTCAAATTAGCTTGTAATATCTACTAACTTCCTCTTATTTAAATGCTATCATTGTTGATAAAAATTGGCATTAAATATGATACTTGTCTCTAAATTTTTAAATATGAAACACACACATCACGAAGAAGCAGCAAAGCATCATGAAGAAGCTGCAAAGCATCACAAAGCAGCACATGAACATCATACTGCCGGTCACGATGAGAAAGCAGCACATGAAGCACATTCTGCAAGAGGTCACAACGCCCATGCAACAGAACATGCTGAACATGCAGCAAAAAAGCACGCTGAAAAGCACCCTTAAAATTGCATCGACTATTGATTTTGCCCCTTGGTTTCAAGGGGTTTTTTTATTTAATTAAATTTATACAGATTCATTATCAGCCTCTTTTTCAACGCTTGTGGACTATCAAATTTGATAATATATTATCATGGCTCAAATCTTATTAATGACTACATGATTTAATACCTGAACTGCTTTTCAATAACCAGACATACAAGATAAAGTAGTAAAATATGAGAATATATATTTGTAGCAATGATTATTTTAATATTCATTTGTATGGCTTTGTGTATATTAATATTAAATCTTCACAAATTATTTTTACATTGTAAAAGCTGAATATCATCGCACCATTTATTACCCTTGTTTTTTTATCAATTTTATTTACAAAAATGAAACATTAAAAAAGCCCCATGAAAAAAAGTACGGCTGTTTTAGTAAAAATTAAAAAAACTTTACGCATTATGGGACCAGGGCTTGTAACAGGAGCAAGCGATGACGACCCCTCAGGCATTGCAACTTATTCGCAGGCAGGAGCTCAATTTGGGCTCACCACTTTATGGCTTGCACTCTTCACATTTCCTTTAATGGCAGCCATACAAGGAATGTGTGCGAGAATTGGCTTGGTAACATCGCAAGGGTTGACAGTTACTTTAAAAAAGCATTACTCCAAACCTTTACTTTATATAATGCTTTTTTTTAGTTTTCCCGCTATCACACTAAATATTGGGGCTGATATACAGGGTATGGGTGCTGTAGCAAATATGATTTTTCCTTCCATACCGGTATCGGTCTTTTGTGTGGGTATCACAGCCATTTTAATGTTTATCATCATTAAATTTCCTTACCCGAAAATTGCTAAGATTTTAAAATGGCTTTGTCTTTCTTTGTTATTGTACGTTATCGTACCATTTATGGTAAAGCAGGATTGGGCATCAGTTGCAAAGAATACTTTTATCCCTACCTTTCAATTTAATAAAGAATTTTTTTCAATAGTCGTTGCTATATTGGGTACTACCATTTCACCTTATTTATTTTTTTGGCAGGCAACTATGGAAGCAGAAAATTTGGCCCACAGAAAAAAAAGAATAATTGTAAATAATTATGTTCTTGGCGACATGAAAACAGATGTAAATATTGGTATGTTCTTATCAAACCTGGTTATGTTTTTTATTATACTTACAACGGGTAGTGTTTTATACAACGCAGGTGTCAGACAAATTGATACGGTTGACCAAGCTGCAAAGGCCTTAGAACCATTAACAGGAAAGCTAACTTATTTAATTTTCGCAATCGGGGTTTTAGGTACGGGACTTTTGGCAATACCGGTATTAGCAGGCTCACAATCTTATATGCTGGCAGAAACTTTTGGGTGGGAGGCAGGGCTCGATAAAAAATTTCCACAGGCAAAAGCTTTTTATATTTCAATTATTATTTCATTGCTTATAGGTTTATCACTTGACTTTTTAGGAATAAGTCCAATAAAGGCTTTAGTTTTTACAGCAATAGCTTATGGTCTTACAGCACCGGTATTAATTGGCATTATACTCCACATTGGTAACAATAAAGAAATAATGCAGGAAAATACCAATTCTAGGTTATCAAATACACTTGGCTTTTCAACTTTAATACTTATGACTGCAGCAGCAATTGCATTAATTTATCTTCTATTTGTAGTTTAAATTACCGGAGATCTTGTTAAGTACTATACAGAAATGAATAGTGTGCCATTTAAAACAGTGATGAGTAGAACCATTCTTACCTTTGGGGAATAAAAAGCATTCATGCAACAAATTCTTTTAATTGAAGATGAACAAAGAATTGCCGAACTTATTAAAAGAGGTTTGACGGAGCAGGGCTTTATTATAACTGTCGCTTATGATGGGTTGATGGGAAAGAAGCTTGCTATTGCAAACAATTACGACCTTGTTATTACAGACATTATTTTACCTAATATAAATGGCATTGAACTTTGTAAACTAATAAAAAGCATTAAGCCTGATATGCCTGTTATAATGCTGACAGCTTTGGGAACTACCGACGATAAAGTAGAAGGTTTTGATGCAGGTGCAGACGATTATTTGGTAAAGCCTTTTGAACTAAGGGAACTATATGTCCGCATCCGTGTTTTATTGAAAAGGCTACATAATAAAACCAATGCACAGGGATTTATTTTAAAGTATGCTGATATTGAATATAACCTTCACACGAAAATTGTAAAACGTAACGGTAAAGAAATCCAGCTTACACCAAAGGAATTGAAGCTTCTGGAATATATGATGCAGAATACGGAGAGGGTTTTAAGCCGTGTAGAAATTGCCGAAAAAGTTTGGGAAACAACATTTGATACCGGT
>JAYUZL010000303.1:0-30836 GCA_043751875.1 Ferruginibacter sp. | reverse complement strand
TAAAAAAAGCCTGCATATTATCAAAATAACTGTAACCGCCATAAATAAACTGGGTAACGTAGCCTTTGCTTTGAAAAACTGAACCAATTGTAAACATGTTTGCATTATCCCGTCTTTTTATAATACTCTGTCCGGGTACTGGAGGCAAGGATAAAGTCAATGCTTCTAGTCCCCGTACTGTTCTTGTTCCCGAGGCATAAAGGTTTGTAGAAAACATACTTTTATCTGAAAGAGAATCTAAATACGGCGTTATATTTTCAGTACTTCCAAAATGCTTCATAAAACTACCACTCAAACTTTCAACACTTATCAATACAACATTTAATTTCTTTTCTGTTTTGCCTGAAATTATTTTTCTTTCAATATTATAAGAATCTTTTGCAATGAAGCTGCTATTGCTGTCGCTAATTTGTTCTTTAACAATTTTGAATGCTTCATTATCCGGAATGGTTTTGTAAAACTTGTAAAAATCAAGATCGTTGTTTTTAAACGCAACGCCAAATTGATATATCCCATTTCCTGCAAGCTCATTTGCAAATTCATTTTTACTGTAATGGTGCCATTTTTCCTGCACTACAAAATAAAAAATAATAGGTAAGGCTAATAGCAATAAAGCTTTTAACGTTCTTTGTTGTATGCTTTCGCAAAGGTATGCCCAACGTGAAATTGTTTTTCTGAAAATAAAAAGCACTGCAAAAACGAGCAGAAAAAGAATTGTAACAATTAAATAAATCGGATAAGATTCTTTTATATTACCAATAACTTCATTGGTATAAATGAGATAATCTACTGCTATAAAATTATATCGGTTTGAAAATTCTTCCCAAAAAAACCATTCGCTTACTGCATTAAAAATGATGAGCATTAAAGTGATGAGCAGCATCATGTTTATCAAGACAATTCTTATTTTAGCTCTTGCCTCTACAGTTACAAATGACATCAACAAATACAAAACAAATCGAAAAATTATATAGTAAAGTAAAATTTTAAAAACCAGTGCATTAAATTCCTGAGGAATAATATTGGTGAATATTAATAATCCTATTAAAACTAAAAATACTCCAATTACAAAAGGGATAATTTTTTTGCGGTAAATGATGTCATTTTGTAACCAAACGTACAATACTAAAGGAATAATAGCCAACAATGCAACTGAAACATCGTATAAAATTCCTATAAAAAATGAACCGACGTATTGCCCAAATTGCATGTGTGCATTTAGCCCGGATTGAAACATGAGTGCCAACCTGAGCAAAATAGAAACTGCAATAAAAATTATAAAAACCAAACCTGCAGGCACAAACTTTCTACTGAAAATATTAATCAACGTTATAAACTTTTAGGTTATGCTTAATTTCTTTTTGGTGGCAAGTTACCAACTTAAAAAATATACCGTTTTACTTGCTGTATGATATTAAAAAAGCCGGTTGTATTTTACAACCGGCTTTCAATTATTAAATTCACTGCTTTTAAGAATTTTGCTTCTTTTCTTCCATCCATTTATTTCTTCCCCAGTTTTTTATAACATGTTTTTCGCTGTGGTAAGATGATCTAACCAATGGTCCACTCTCCACATAATCCAATCCCAACTCGTAACCTATTTCTCTGTATTCCGCAAATTCATCAGGATGAATAAATCTTTCTACAGCTAAATGTTTTTTTGTAGGTTGAAGATATTGGCCAATTGTAACAACATCTACCCCACTGTTGTACAAATCTTTTAAAGTTTGAACAACTTCTTCTTTTGCTTCGCCTAAACCTAACATGATACCACTCTTGGTTCTCATGCCACCTTCTTTTAATATTTTTAAAGTCTCCATGCTTTGCCAGTATTTAGCCTGTACACGAACCTGTCTTGTAAGTCTCTCTGTAGTTTCAATATTATGACTTACTACATGTGGTGCAGCATCAATTATTCTTTGAATGTTGTGCCTTTCTGCTTTAAAGTCAGGGATAAGTGTTTCTAAAGTTGTATCCGGATTTAGGGCGTAAACAGCTTTAATAGTATTTTCCCAAATAATACTTCCACCATCTTTTAATTCATCTCTGTCAACAGAAGTAATAACAGCATGTTTTACTTTCATTAAATGAATTGCTTCTGCAACTCTTTGCGGCTCATCCCAATCAACCGCATCAGGCCTACCTGTAGCTACTGCACAAAAGCCGCAACTGCGTGTACAAATATTACCAAGAATCATAAAAGTAGCAGTGCCTGCACCCCAACATTCACCCATGTTCGGGCAATTTCCACTTTCACAAATCGTATGAAGTTTGTGAGTATCTACCAAACTTCTAACATGCTTATATTCTGCACCAATGGGAAGTTTTACACGCAGCCAATTTGGTTTTTTTATTCTTTGTTCTTCTATTACTGAGTTGCAATCCATATTAGAAATATAGTTTCTTTATTTACAAAGATACAGACGATTCACTATTTTCTTTTGCCAAACATGATGCTTACATATGCAGAAAAGAAAAACTTTTCGTGTTTGGTAAAAGCCATTTGAGGAATAGCTTTGCTGTAAAATTCAGCAACCAAACCTACTTCAAGCGCATTGATCATTTCGTTGTATTTTCCGTAATCGAAACGCAAACCTGCTTTTGCATATGCACCTGGGGTTATTTTTAATTTATTAAAACCAGTTCCAAAATTCGGCCCGCTTATCGGATCTTGAGTTAAAAATCTTGTACTGTCATCTGCAAGACCTTTAAAAATTTGTGTACCTGCACTATCATACCCAAGTAGATAAGGCCTAAGAAATCCAATACTTATTCCTCCTCCAACATTTGCGCTTACGCTTACACCATTTTTGTTGCCTTTATTACCAAGTAAAAATTGTTGCTGCGCACCTAATTTTACAGGATAAAAATAATTTATCTTCCCATAAATAAATGGACCTGCGTTACTACTCCGACTAAATTGTTTTTCCTCTTTAGGATGTTTTCTTTCAGAAATATCAAGTTGAAAAAGCAATGCTTTTTTTACAGATTGAGCTCTGCCTATTTCTAAAAAAGCACCATATCCATCGGTTGTAAGTTTAATGCCTCCCAAAATATGTTTGCTGTATGTTATTACACCTTCTTCCTCCTGTCTGGCTATAGCAGTAACTCTTTCTTTACGTATTTCTTTTTTCTGTTCTTTTGCACTTTTTGTTCTCTCTTGAGCCAATACATTATTAGAAAAGCCCAAAATTAGAAGCGAAAAAAATATTTTATTCATGTGGAAGATTTATCTAAGTAAATTTATACAAAAATATACTGTGAACGGTCAGTATTGTATGATTAAATTCATTCAAAAGCAAAATAAAATCTTAAAGTATGACGGCAAATATAATTTACAAAGGCACGCTTAGATGTGAAGCTACACATTTGCAAAGTGGCAGTATCATAGAAACGGATGCACCAACTGACAACCGTGGCAAAGGTGAACGATTTAGTCCTACGGATTTGTTGTGCGTTTCTCTTGGAACCTGTATAGCAACAACAATGGGTATTAAGGCAGATGATATGAAAATTGATCTTACAGAAACCACTGTTGAAGTTACCAAACACATGTTACCTGATCCTAGGAGAGTGGTAAAAATTGAAGTAAAATTAAATATGCCATCAACCTTGCAGTTAGATGAAAAAGATAAAATTATTTTAGAAAGAGTTGGAAATAATTGCCCGGTTACTAAAAGCCTTCATCCTGATTTGGAAGTAATAATAATTTATAACTGGTAAATTTAATCAGCTGTTTCTCTTTTTAAAATACCATTTCCTACTGCACATTCCAGGCATCTTTTGTTGTTACAATAGTTATTTTTTAATTGAATGAGTGATTGCGAATCGTAAGCTGATTTGTTTTTAATACCTAATTCTACAAAACCTTTTGTAATAAAATTCTGCTCGGGCAATAATTGTGTCGCCCACAATAACGCTTTTTCCTTATAATGCTCAGCGTTATTGTACCAGCCGTATGCGTATAAAAACGGCAAAACAGTATTAACAATTATGTTTTGAATCATCTGCCTGCCAATGGTTTTCTTTTTAAAAACAGTTTCGTCATCAAATACATAATGATAATGCCAGTAATCGTTGGCAGTAACATCAAACAATTTTTCTACTTCTTTTAAAGTGGCAGCGTCTTTTATATTGGAAAATAAATGACTGCTTTTGTTTATTAACGCAGCTAATTGCGACAGTCTTATTGTTGGAAAATTTGCAGGTCGCATGCGCAAAAAATAAACCGGAATATGCGTTGGTTTGAAATCATATTTCTTCTGAAGAAAACTGTATTCTTTTTGTAACATCAAAGCATAATCATCTGTAAAGTCTTTGTTCAAAAGTCCGCATTGGCCCATTAGTATTGCTTCCAGTTGTTGAAGTTGATTTTTATGCTTAGCCAAAATGCTAAGTGGAATTGAAACTGCCATAAGCTCAAAGACATCGCTGTTAACTTTTATTCCAAAATTTTTTGCCAATAATTGCCAGAATATTTCTTCCCAATGATTATTGTATTTTTTTAATGTCTCAGAAATGATGCCTGCTTTTTCCTGTAGTCTCTCCACCATCAATCTTTCTTTCCAGGCAGTAAAAGTAAATTCATTAACAGTTGAAATTTTTTCTTCGCATGGAATAAAATTGCGGTTCATCATTAAACTTTCATATTTATTAAGCAATAAAGATGAAACCCTGCTGTTTAACTCAAGAGTGGGAATATCAACATCAAGAATTTTATCGTTGATCCATACGACATGTAAAATGACATTGTTGTAATTGCTGTCACTGCTGTGTTTGTGTAAATTCCATTCGGCTGCATTGATATGTATTTCTATACTTCCGGCAAGTATTGTATCTGCAATTTTTATTTTTGCATTTAAAAAATCAGGCCCCTGGTTAGTATTGTGAAAACCCGGATGAATGATCTGTAATTCTTCCCCATTATTTGTAAATAAATGACTTTTATTAAAGTACTGAAACTGCCATATAAATTGAAGAAGCTGTTCGGTCATAACAGAAAAATATTAAACCAAATGTAATAAATTATATTACAAAAACGATGTATAAATCCAATTGACTTATTTGTGGCCTAATAATTTTAATTAGAATCGAATTGCTGTAAAGCTGCTACTACCCTGCTTATTGGCAGACCCATTACATTGTAAAAATCACCATTTATATTTTTAATACCTACCGCACCAATCCATTCCTGTATGGCATAAGCGCCTGCTTTGTCAAAAGGCTTGTATTTATTTACGTAGTATTTAATTTGGGTTTCTGAAAGGCTGTAAAAGCTGACTTCTGTGACATCGGCAAAGAAAATTTCCTTTGTTTTTTGAACCAGGTAAACTCCGGTTATAACACTGTGCTTGTTGCCGGATAATTTGGTAATTATTTTTACAGCATCGTCTTCATTGATTGGTTTTCCAATAACTTCCCCTTGACAAACAACTATAGTATCTGCAGCAATAATTATTTTTTCTGTTTTATTTTGACCGGCTACAGCAAGTGCTTTATTTTTTGCAATGTGTATGGCAATCTCTTCAAATGATAAGCCTGAAGGGTAACTCTCATCCGTATCTGCAACAATAACATCAAATTCAATTTCGGCCAGGTGCAGTAATTCTCTTCGCCTTGGGGATTGTGAAGCGAGTATCACTTTATGGTTGAACATTATAAAATAAATTTTACAAATAACATTGATAATATGCCTGCAAGCATTACCATTTTTACAATTTTGCTTAATGCATGATAATGAGCAGAAGTAGAAGCTTTATATAATTTTTGAAGTAAAACTGCCAGAGGCAAAACAGTTAACAAAAGAATATAAATAGTTGCCCCCCACCAACCTGACTGCCATGCATACAATTGTAAAACGGCTAGTATTGCAATACAAACTGCTATCCAGACTGCTGTAAAAATTTTTGCTGCAGGCACGCCCCATACTATCGGCATCGTCTGGCATTTGTACTTTCTATCACCTTCCATATCTTCTAAATCTTTTATTACTTCCCTTATTATAGTCATAATAAATGCAAATGATGTGTAGAGCATTGTAAATTTAAAAAACTTGGGAACATTTAAACTTGAAACTCCGGTAGACCAACCCTGAAACGAAAAAATGTCGGCACCGCCAAAAAGATAAACTACCAAAATAACCCAACCTGTAAGCGCAGCGATTATTAAATTACCCGATAAAAGTTTTCTTTTAAAAGTGGTGGAATAAAACAATAATATAGCCACACAAAAAATATTTACTAAAGTAATCATCCATACTCCGGTTTTAAAACTAACATACAGGCTCATAAAAATACCAAGTACGGAAAGTAGTAAATGCCATACAATTGCCCATCGTCTTTTTATAAATTTGTTAATGACAATTCGTTGCGGTTTATTAATTATATCAATCTGAATATCAAAATAATCATTAATAATGTAGCCTGCAGCTGCAATAAATACGGAGGCTGACATTAAAATAAAAAAAAGAAACTGGTTATTGTTTGTTGGAAAATTTAATAAGAGTGGCGTATAAATGCAATAGTAAAAAAGTGCTTGTGTGATGGCAATAAGCACGATATTGGACCAACGTATTAACCTGAAAAATGCAATTACTAATTTCATTTATTGTCTTATCAGGTAAAAATTTAATGTTTATATGGAAGTTACCGTATTGGGCTCTTTCCAATGGCCATTCAATTTTAAAACTTTTTCAATTACATCTCTTACACATCCTTTGCCACCCAAAGCCGTAGAAATATAATGGGCAATGCTTTTTATTTCTGCAACTGCATCAGCAGGCGCACAGGCCACTCCAGCCTCTCGCATGGGTAAAAAATCAGGTACGTCATCGCCCATATACAAAACTTCTTCTCGTTTGAAATTATTCGCTGAAATAAAATTTAGAAGTAATTCTTTTTTATCAATTACTCCAAGTGAAATATGTTGTATTCCTAATTTTTGAAGACGAATTTTTACAGCATTAGAACTGCCGCCTGAAATAATTAAAATTTCGTAACCATGCTTTATTGCAAGTTGTAAAGCATAACCATCTTTTATGTTCATTTGCCTTGCCATTTCCCCGTTATCGAGTAAAATAAGAGAGCCATCTGTAAGGACACCATCTACATCAAAAACAAACAGCTTAATATTTTTTAAAAGGGCCAAAGCATTCATACTTTTTTATTTTTGGTTATCTCTCCACTCGTAAACCCAAGTACTCTGTATCATTTCCAAATGCCCCTCATTGCTTTCTTCTCTTTTGCCAACAAAACTTGGAATTTCCAATACCCAGCTTAAAAGATCTGTGAAACGGAGTCTGTAAATTTTCCCTTCATTAAAATCATCTCCAAATTTTTCGTATAATTTAATGGCAATATCCTCATAATCATTCCAGTGTATCGGTAACTCAAAACTCATAACGTTATGCTTATTTTTATAATTCGATATTTTAAATTATTCCCCAAAAAACTGTGTCTGATCCGGTAATGTTACTTCAAGCATTCCACCTTCTTCTACCAAAACACATTGGCAACCAAGTCTTGATGTTAACCTTGGATTTGTAGCCCTGTCAATAAAATCTTCTTCCCTGTCACTTAATTCTTCAATCAAATTTTCTCCTCTATTTACATACAAATGACAAGTACTGCATGCGCAAACACCGCCACAGTTATGGTGAAGATCAATATTGTTTTTTAAAGCAACTTCTAAAATAGACTCCCCTGACGAAATGTTAGAAATGGTGATTGGTGTTAAATCCTTTTGCTCAAAATTAAAAGTTATACTATACATGATGCTGTTTTCGAAGTGCAAAACTACTATAAATTAGCTGTTATCAAAAATATGGACGAACAAACTACATCATCCATAAAATTTAATTACTATTTTGCAAATTCTTGTTTAAAATATTTATAAAAATGAAATTTTGTTCTTCCTTAATTTTAATGATACTATTGTCCAGCGTATTTGTTAAGTGCAAAGATAGCAAGGAAACACCGCCACCCCCGCCGCCATTGGTAAAAAAAGAAACTGTTACAAATAATAAAACTGAAATTCTTCAGAAAGGACCGGTTATTAATATTGTAGATACTGTGGAGGTTAAAAGAATTGTGCTTTGCATGAAAGACAGTTCAGCTACCAGTGCAGGCATGAGTACAAAGCTTAGTAATATCTACAATAAAAAAATTCCTGATGCCATTGCGTTGGCAAAATTAAAAATGGTGGGTCAACCAATGGCGTGGTACAAATCGCAAAAAGCACCATTCTTTTTTGAAGTTGGTATACCGGTAGATAAAGCACCTGGAAAAATACCAAAAGGATTTTTTATTAAAAAAACCGGTGGGGATAGTGCATTGGTGGCACATTTTTTTGGTCCGAATGTTATGAGTAGTGTAGGTTACGATGCAGTTTCAGAAATGTTGAAGGAACGAAACAGAAAGAAAGCTGCCCCTGCTTATGAAATTTATATTGACAATCCATTTGAAGTTAAAAAAGGAAAAACAGACCCCTACAAACAGCAGTCAGATATTGTACTGCCATACAGATAAATTATTTTGAGTTTTTATTACCTTCCATCCACCATATATAAAATGAAGGAAACCACTTGCGCCATGTTTGCTCATTGTGCACTCCCCTTACATCAACATTAAATGAAAAATTGTTTTTTGGATTTTTCTTAATATCGTTTTTTATCATTTCCATATCAGGTACCATATCGCTGTTCTCTTTGGTGCCGGCATAAAACCAAAAACGGTTTGCTGTTTTTATTGAGGCTGCCCTTATTAATGAATCGATAGATGGAGCTATCCAATATGCAGGTGAAAAAATACCTGCTGTACCAAATATTTCCGGATATTTTAAAACGGCGTATGTGCTTATTAAGCCGCCTAAACTGCTGCCCGCAATGGCTGTATGTAATTTGCCTTTTTTAGTTTTGTATTTTTTATCGATAAATGGTTTTAAAGTTTTCGCTAAAAAATCAACGTATTGCTTTCCTTCAGCAGTTCCGTATTTTTTGCTGTCTTCAAAATTATATTCCCTTATTCTCTTTTCATTGCCATTGTCTACTGCAACCACAATTGCATATTTTCCGGTTTGTTTTTGCAAAGTATCAAGCGCTTCATCAATTCCCCATTCACCAAAGGGAGCAAGGTATTCATCAAATAAATTTTGCCCGTCATGCATATAAAGTACAGGATAACGGTCTTTTGAACTGTTGTAATTTGATGGAAGATAAACAACGATTTTTCTGTAACGGGCAAGTTGAGGAATATAAAATGAATCAGTTATCGGGTAAACATTTTTTCCGGCAGTATGTTTTTTCGGTTGAGATGATTTGTTCTTCCATCCATAAATATTGATCTGTATAAAATCTTCTTTTTCAATTTGTAAAGCATGGTTGCCAACGTTATCTCCGGATGCTGTAACTTCTTCCGTATCCCATTGTCCCTGTGTAAATTTATAACCGAGAGTACCTTTTGGTAAGTCAATTAAAAGCATTTCCCACTTATTGGAATCTAATTTTTGCATAGCATATTTAGCCTCTCGGGGGTTCCAGTTATTAAACGAACCTGTAATAAAAATCTTTGCAGCCTTTTGCTGAGATAGATCATTTACAATTATTCTTACATTATTTTGGCTGTAAACAGTTGAATAAAAAAATAAAATTAAAATACAAAAAAGTTTTTTCATCAAAATTTAATTCTATTTATCTGAGGTGAAAAGTGGAAAATTAGTTAATCAACTATTCATAATTCCATCGGTAAGCCTCATATAAAGTGTACGTATTTTAGGATAACCTGTCAGCAGCCGCAAATGTTTATCGAGTGTAGTGATGTCGCCTCTTACCGCTGGGCCTGTTTGTGTACTGAGTGGTGAATTTTCCTGTACCCTTTCAGCTGTTTGTTTTATAAGCGGTAACAATAATTTAAAGTCAACTTTTTCATCGTTACAAAATTTTTCTGCCACACTAAAAAGATAATTGGTAAAATTATTTACAATTACGGCAGAGGCATGCAGCCTTAGCCGCTGTTCTGCATTTTGAATAATCACGTTATTGCTTAAAGTATCGGCAAATGCTTTTATAAATTGTACAGTCTTTTCATTGTTAGCCTCAATTAAAAAAGGAATTTCTGGAATTGTTGTCATTTCCTTCCTTAAAGTTTGTAGGGGATACAACACGCCAAAATTATTTGACATAGTTTCCAGTGCATCCATATTACAGGAGCCTGCCGTGTGCATAACCGGCACAGAACCAAAATTTAAATTAGTGATTGCTTCAGGTAACGAATTATCAGACAGTGCAACAATTACCAGATCAGTATTTTTATTTGGTTGTTCAATAAAATTTACCCAATCACATTTAAATCTTTTGGCAAACTCCTCTCCTGCCAATTTGTTTCGTGCAATTACCTGTTGAACCGTGTGGCCCTTTTGTTCGCAAAGCATCGCCATTGCTATTGCAACATTGCCGCAACCAACAAAAGTTATATTCATTAAATTATTTATAAAGCTGTATGATTTTCAAAATTTAAATATAAACAATTGTAAACATATTGAAAGTAGTTTACTAAAAACACCAATGGTATTCATAATAAAATCATTTAAATGAACGTTTTTTTAATTTTAATTTAATATTGCACAAACTTTACGTCTTCTAAAAACGTAAGGTTTAATAATTAAGTTTAGAAGAAAACGGGTTAAAAGAAACGTAAAAAACATTATGGCCAAGAATTTATTGATAGTGGAGTCTCCTGCAAAAGCAAAAACAATTGAAGCCATTTTAGGAAAAGACTTCGAAGTTAAAAGTTGCTTTGGTCATATCAGAGATCTGGAGAAAAATGATATGGGTATAGATGTAAATAACAATTTTATACCTAAATATATCATTCCGCCAGAAAAAGACAGAGTCGTAAAAGATTTAATAAGTGCTGCTAAAAAATCGGATGAAGTTTGGCTTGCATCCGATGAAGATCGAGAGGGCGAAGCCATTAGCTGGCATTTGGCAGAGGTTTTAAAACTGGATCCTAAAACTACCAAGCGTATCGTTTTTCATGAAATTACTAAGCCGGCCATACAGAAAGCGGTAGCCAACCCTAGGCTTATCAATATGAATCTTGTAAATGCACAACAGGCAAGGAGAGTTGTTGACAGAATCGTAGGTTTTGAATTAAGCCCGGTGCTTTGGAAAAAAATTGGCATGCAGGGGGGCTTAAGTGCCGGTCGTGTACAAAGTGTTGCAGTAAAACTTATTGCAGAAAAAGAAAGAGAAATAAATCAGTTTACTTCGGTAAGCAGTTTTAAAATTGAAGCATTATTAGGCGCTACAGACCTAAATGATCGCACACTGCATTTTAAAGCTGAAGGTGCAAAATTTGACCTGCAGTTAAATGCTGAACAATTTTTACAAACATGTATTGGTGCAGATTATAGAGTAAAAGATATTCAGGTAAAACCTGGTAAACGTACACCTGCAGCGCCTTTCACTACATCTACTTTACAACAGGAAGCGAGCAGAAAACTTGGCTACGGCGTAAGTAAAACCATGTTGCTTGCACAAAAATTATACGAAAGCGGTAAGATAACTTACATGAGAACAGATAGTGTAAACCTTGGCGAAACAGCTATGAATGCTATTAAAAAAGAAATAAACAGCAGTTTTGGTGAGAAATATTTACAGGTAAGAAAGTATAAAAATAAAAATGAAAGTGCGCAGGAAGCCCATGAAGCTATTCGACCTACTTATATGGACGCACGTGTGGTTGCAGACCAAGATCTTAACCGTTTGTACGAATTAATATGGAAACGTACAATTGCTTCGCAAATGAGTGATGCTATTTTTGAAAAGACAACTGCAAAAATTGAAATAAGTACCAATAAGCAAGAACTGAATGCCAGTGGCGAAGTATTAAAATTTGATGGCTTTTTAAAAGTGTATTTAGAAAGTACCGATGATGATGAAGAAAATGACAACGAGGAGGGTGAAAGCAGATTGCCTAATCTTACTGTAGGTCAAAAACTTGCTTTTAAAGAAATGACAGGCTCAGAAAGGTTTACAAGACCTGGCGCTCGTTACACGGAAGCATCCTTGGTAAAAAAACTGGAAGAGTTGGGTATTGGCAGACCGAGTACCTATGCACCAACTATCTCTACCATCGTAAAAAGAAATTATGTTATAAAGAAAGATAAAGAACCAACAAAAAGAACGGTAAGATTGGTTACTTTAAAAAATAATATCATTACCAAAACATCTTCTGAAGAAAATACCGGAGCAGAAAAAGGAAAATTATTTCCCACAGATTTAGGATTGGTAGTTACAGATTTTTTAAGCGAGCATTTCAAAAGAGTAATGGATTATTCCTTTACAGCAAATATTGAAGAAGAGTTTGATGCAATTGCTGAGGGTAAAATGGTGTGGAATAAAATGGTAGGCGATTGGTACACACCTTTTCATACAGGTGTAGAGCATACGTTGGAAACTGCAGAAAGAGCAAAAGGGGAAAGAATTTTAGGTACAGATGAGGCTACGGGAAAACCCATTAGTGCACGCATGGGCCGCTTTGGACCAATGGTACAGATTGGTGCACAAACAGATGAAGAAAAGCCAAGGTTTGCAAAACTTACTGCACAGCAAAGTATAGAAACAATAACACTCGAAGAAGCATTGGATCTATTTAAACTTGGTGCACCATTGGGTGAATTTGAAGGACTAGATGTTACAACCGGCATTGGTAGATTTGGACCTTATGTAAAGTTTGGCGATGCATTTATTTCTATGCCGAGAGGAGAACAGGCTGCCGCTGTTGATATAAACCGGGCCATAGAAATTATTGAAGCAAAAAGAGTGGAAGATGCGCCCATAGCTCATTATGAAAATAAACCGATAACAAAAGGCAAAGGTCGGTTTGGCCCATTTATTAAGTGGAATGATATTTACATAAATATACCTCGGGCATACGATTTTGATATACTTACGCAAGAGGATTGCAATGAATTAATAGAAAAAAAGTTAGAGAAAGAATCCAACCGCATAATTCAAAACTGGCCTGAAGAAAAAATTACATTGGAAAACGGACAATGGGGACCAATCATAAAATTTAATAAGAAGAAACTCAAAGTTCTTGGCAGTGGTGCTAATGGAAAATATTCAGCAGCAGAACTTGCTGGTATTGATTTAGACAGCATTAAGAAAATGATAATTACACAAGACCCAAAAGCATTTGACAAAAAAGCACCCGCAAAAAAGAAGGCAGCAACCAAATCAGCAACCAAAAAAGCTGCCCCCAAAAAAGCAGTCGCCCGAAAAAAATAATGGTCTCATTACAATATATATTAACCAAAAATGACTACATCAGTTTTTATACACAGATTTTTTGGGAAGAAGGTAAAAAGAAACGCACACTAAATTTTTTAAAACAGGGAGGTTTTTTAATTCTATTTTTAATTGTACTGTATTTTGCAGGAGGCATGGGTTCGTTTAATAATTTTTCAATTGCTATTTACGCACTTATTTTTTTATCAACTTTACTTCCTTTATTAAGCGGCAAAGGTTCTATTGTTAGAAGTGCAGAAAGGATTTCTGAAAATCCTGAAAACAGTTCGCTGTTTACTGAATATTATCTTACTGCTTCAGATAAAGAATTAATTATTAAAAGCAATGTTACTGAGAAAAAATATTTCTGGAAAGCCATTATTAAAAAAACCGAAACAGATACACACTATTTTTTATTTGAAAATTCTTTACAGGCAATTATAATTCCAAAAAGTGCTTGTAAAAGTGAAGAAGAAAAATTAACTTTAAGAAAAGTTTTTTCCAGAAATTTATCACTGGATGCAGAATTTAACCAAATACTAAACTGATGCAGGAAAATAAAGAAATACTTGCACTCCTAAAACTTATTGACGATCCTGATGAAATTGTTTATGAAACTGTCAGTAATAAAATAATTTCTTTCGGAAAAGATATTATTCCAAATTTGGAAAATTATGGCGAAACTATCGCCAATACTGCACTTCAGGAAAGAATAGAAGCACTTATAAAAAGACTTCATTTTGAAGATATAAAAGAAGATTTTTTAAAATGGAGTGGTGGCAGTGCAGATTTACTTGCAGGTTGTTTATTACTTTCAAAATATGTTCATCCAATAATGGATTCAACAATTATTTTCAAAGAAATTGAAAAATTAAGAAGGAACATCTGGCTTGAAATGAACAGTTACCTCACCCCGATGGAACAGATAAATGTTATTGGGAGCATCGTATATAATTACTACAAGCAAAAAGGAATAGAAATTAGCTACGACAATACGGATGGTTTTCTGTTAGATAAAACACTTGAATTTAGAAAAGGGAATGCCTTTGGTAATGGAACACTTCTTTTAATACTCTGTGGTTTACTGGATGTGCCGGTTTATGCAATAAATATTCCAAAGCAGTTTATTTTAGGTTATTTTGACCAACAGTACGATCTATTAAATCCAAAAGGACATGCGTCTGAAAAAATTAAGTTTTATATAGATCCTGTAAACGGACAAATGTATTCTCATAAAGAAGTTGAGAATTATTTTAAAAAAATGTCGCTCCCCCCTACTTCCTCTTTTTTCAAACCATTTAATAATAAATCAATTATAATTTTATTGTTATCAGAATTAAAAAAGTGTTTTGAACACGAGGCGCAGTATTTAAAAATAGAAGAGGTTAATTCTCTTATAGAAATGTTGGAATTATGATTTACCATATTACTACCAAAGAACAATGGAAAGCAGCGAGGGAACAAGGTTTTTTTGATGAGCCATCTTTACAAACAGAAGGATTTATACACAATAGTACAGTAGCACAGGTGACCGGTGTTTTAGAAAGATATTATAAGGGAAAATCAAACCTGCTATTGATGCACATTGATGAAACTAAATTAACGGCTGAATTAAAATACGAATTGGCGCCTTCTGTCAATGAAATGTTCCCACATATATTTGGAAATATAAATTTAGATGCTGTT
Source organism: Ferruginibacter sp. (assembly GCA_043751875.1). Taxonomy (GTDB): domain Bacteria; phylum Bacteroidota; class Bacteroidia; order Chitinophagales; family Chitinophagaceae; genus Ferruginibacter. The sequence continues at coordinate 15,862 of JAYUZL010000303.1, read as the reverse complement.
GTAAAAACTACGGATATATGATTTCATGGGAAGACTTTGAAAAAATTGATATACGCGTTGGTACGATCATTGAAGCCATAGCTTTTGAAAAAGCAAAAAAGCCGGCTTACAAGTTGAAAATAGATTTTGGAAAAGAAGGTATAAAAAAAACTTCGGCGCAAATAACAACTCTTTACAAAGAAGATGAATTAGTTGGAAAACAAATTATTGCTGTAATTAATTTCCCGGCAAAACAAATTGCAGATTTTATGAGTGAATGCCTTGTACTTGGTGTCTACAATGAAAACAAAGATGTTATCTTATTGCAGCCTGAAAGGCAAACCGGTAACGGTGATAAAATTGGCTAGAATAATCATTTAAGACTTTCATTTATCTTATTTATGTCGCCTAAGCAATATATCCTATTTCATACTGTCACTTCCAAATGAGAAAGGTAAAAGTTGAGAAGCACTTTCAATAATAATAACTTTTCCTTCCATTCCTGATAAAATAAGTCGTATCGGCTGAGATGTGCGTACCTCGTATTCAGCAAGGCTTTGCCTGCACATGCCACAAGGCGATATTGGCCTGTTACTACCACCAATGCGGGATAGATTATTGTAACTGATTGCCATCGTTTTTATAGGCTCATCGGTTTGTAACATACTTGCAGATGCGAGTAATACACGTTCCGCACAAATTCCTACAGGATAAGAAGCATTTTCCTGATTGGTGCCATACACTTTTTCTCCATTGTTAAAGAGTGCCGCTGCGCCCACCATAAAATTGCTGTAAGGGGCATAAGCTTTTTGTGTAGTTTTTCTGGCTTCTTCCATTAAGGAAGCATCTTCTTTATTCAATTCACTTATATCATCATATATTTCGAAACCAAAACTATGTTGCTGCTTCATTCTTTATTGCTGTTTAAACATTTGACTGGCTATCATTAAAACTGATTGCCGTTTCAAAAATGAAAAGTAATTGAGACAAAAAATCCTCTCTGCATTTAGCTGAGAGGATTTTTTTTCAATATAAAGTTATGTAAATATTTATTAGTTATTTTATGCTGTTAAATATTCTTTTCCATCTTGGTCCGCCTTCCCAGCTAAACCAAATAAGAGAAGCTTTCCCTACTACATGGTCTTCGGGCACAAAGCCCCAATACCTGCTGTCAAGAGAATTGTGTCTGTTATCACCCATCATCCAAAAATAATTCATTTTAAAAGTATAGGAAGTTGCAGCAACATCATTTACAAAATATTGACCATTTCTATTTTCAAATTTATTGCCTTCATAAACCTGAATACAGCGCTGGTAGCGGATCAGGTTATCTGGTGTTAATGGAATGGTAGTACCTTTTTGTGGAATAGTTAAAGGACCGTAGTTATCAGCAGACCAGTGATTTATTGTATCATAGTAAGGAAAAAGTTGTCTGTCAGGGGCCATAATATAATCTGAAATGGAATAACCTGCAGGAAGTTTTACCTTAGGTTTTTCTTCGTTGGTAATATTTACCAGCCAGTTAGACTGATCAATTTGTCTTACATCATATTGATCTATACGTGCATAAATACCCATTGAAGAAAGTGTTTCCTTATCTACATAACTATTGGGCGGCACATTCATGATAGAGTATCTTTCAGACTTTGGAAACGCAGGTTGTGGCTGCCCGTTTACCATTACTTTGCCATTGATAACCTGTAACACATCACCACCAACAGCCACACATCTTTTTATAAAATTTTCTCTTTTGTCTACAGGTCTTGTTATAATATCTGAACCATAACGGTTCCACGTATCTTCTCTACCAATGTCTCTTACAACCTGGTAATAAGTTGTCTGACTGCCAAACTGTTGCTCTTTGTCATTAATTAAGGTATCATTTACCGGAAAATTAAATACTACTACATCATTTCTTTTTACAGGAGTTTCCAACCATCTTGTGTAAGGAATATGAATTGCCTCAGAATAAGACTTTACCGGAACAAATGGCATTGTGTGATGCACGAAAGGCATTGCAATGGGCGTGTTTGGAATACGGGGTCCGTATGAAAATTTACTCACAAACAAAAAGTCGTTCACTAACAACGTTTTCTCCATTGAAGGCGTTGGAATGGTATACGCTTCAAATACAAATGTACGGATGATGGTTGCAGCTACAACTGCAAATGCAGCTGCATCTATCCACTCTCTTGCACTGGATTTTTTATAGTTGTCTACCACTTTTTTCCCTGCATATCTTTCGTTTGCAGAAAAACCCAAATAAGGGAAATAGATAAACGGAAGAAAAACTGCAGCTGCATGATGACCTAAGCCAAATCTTCCAAAAAATTCTGTAAACTTTATAGTTATCCAGATAGTAACGAAAGTACCTGCTACCGGAATAAACTGAACAAAGAACCACCATTTTTGTAATTCCATTTTTTCAACCATGCACCAGGTGTTATAAAAAGGAACAAGAGCTTTCCATGGTTCAATACCCGCTTTTTTAAACATTCCATACATCCCAACATGCCAGCCAATAGCCGCAACAATAAAAATTATCCAACCAATACTCATAAACAGTTTTTTATTAACTTCAAATGTAATATTTGAAAATTACAATAGAAGAGATTTAACATTTAAATATTTAGTAGTTTTTTATTTGATCAAGGCGCAGCATATGTCTTTACATCATCTGCAGTTATGGTTTTACCTCCCATTATTATCAGGCGCTCAATTACATTGCGCAGCTCTCTTATATTACCGCCCCATTTATAACTTTTTAAAATGGCCATAGCTTCTTTATCAATCTCCTTTTTCGGCTGACCATATTCGGCTGCAATTATTTTAATAAAATGTGCTGCAAGTTTTGGAATATCTTCCTGCCTCTCTCTTAAAGAAGGAACATGAATAATTATTACACCCAACCTATGGTATAGATCCAGCCGAAAGGTTTTTTCATCAACCTCTTTTAATAAATCTTTATTTGTAGCAGCCACTACTCTTACGTCAACATTAATATCTTTTTCGGCACCTACTCTGGTTATTTTTCCTTCCTGCAATGCACGCAATACTTTTGCCTGAGCATTTAAACTCATATCTCCTATTTCATCCAGGAATAAAGTTCCACCATTTGCCTGTTCAAATTTGCCAATTCTTTGTTTGATAGCAGAAGTGAAAGAACCTTTTTCATGACCGAACAATTCACTCTCAATCAATTCTCCCGGTATTGCTGCGCAGTTAACTTCTACCATCGGACCAGTAGTGCGGTTGCTTTTTTCATGTATCCATCTTGCCACCAGTTCTTTACCAACTCCATTTTCACCTGTTATAAGTACACGGGCATCTGTAGGGGCAACTTTTTCAATGGTATGTTTTATTTTTTCAATGGCAGGGCTGTCACCTACCATGTCTATCATTTTATTCACCTTACGCTTTAGCACTTTTGTTTCTGCAGTAAGGTTTGTGCGGTCAATAGCATTGCGAAGTGTGATAAGTAATCTATTCAGATCAGGCGGTTTGCTGATATAATCAAAAGCACCTTTTTTTACAGCATCTACCGCTGTTTCCAGGTTTCCATGTCCGCTGATCATTATTATAGGAATATCTGCATTGATAGCTTTTGCTTTTTCTAAAAATTCAATGCCATCAATTTTGGGCATTTTAATATCGCAAAGCACAACATCGTAATTTTTTAATCCAAATTTCTTTAAGCCTTCTTCACCATCAGCAGCTTCTTCAATAGTATAACCTTCAAAAGATAAAATTTCTGAAAGGGTTTTCCTTATTGCCTTCTCATCATCAATAATTAATATATCAGCCATCTTAATTTTTATTTACAAAGATTAAAAATACTATTAAAATTTTTGTATTTGCTGCCTTCTTTATTTGATGAACATTAAATTTCATTTGCACTTGTGCAAAGCAAACCAATTTGTACTGGCAACTTTCTTATCTTTAAAATAAAAAATGAACCGCAAGCATTTTCTTAAACTAAGTTCTTTTGGGTTGTCTGCTTTATCAATTAATAAAGTAAATGCGTTTACATCGGCTCCAACTTTACCAATTGTAATTTCAACTTGGGATAGTGGCATGGCTGTAAATGAGGCTGCTTGGACTGTTTTAGGAAAAGGTGGGCGTGCGCTTGATGCTATTGAAGTTGGTGCTATTTCTATTGAAAATAAAATTGATTGTTGTGTTGGTCTTGGTGGCTATCCTGACAGAGACGGTATTGTAACATTGGATGCGTGTGTGATGGATGAACATTCAAACTGCGGGGCGGTTGCAGGGCTTGAGGATATTAAACACCCGATTTCTGTTGCAAGAAAAGTGATGGAAAATACACCGCATGTTTTATTGGTAGGCAATGGTGCGCAACAATTTGCGGTTGAAAATGGCTTTGCAAAAGAATCTAAAGTTTTATCAATAGATGCACAAAATGCATATAAAGAATGGTTGAAGAAAAACAACTACAAACCTGAAATTAATATTGAAAATAAAAAAACTTTTGGTGGCCCTTTTGCCCCTGCTTTTTTTGATGATGGCAGACCTAACCATGATACGATGGGTTTGTTGGCTATGGATAGAAAAGGGAATATGAGTGGTGGAGTTACTACAAGTGGCATGGCTTTTAAAGTACATGGTCGTGTGGGAGATTCTCCGGTAATTGGTGCAGGGCTTTTTGTAGACAATGAAATTGGTTGCGCAACGAGCAGCGGTGTTGGCGAAGAAGTCATTCGGATTTGCGGAACACATTTGGTAGTTGAATTTATGAGGCAGGGTTACAGCCCAGAAAATGCCTGCAGAAAAGCAGTTGAGCGTATTGTAAACAGAGACAAGGCTAAAGCTAAAACATTACAGGTTGGTTTTTTAGCCATGAATAAAAAAGGAGAACATGGTGCTTACGCTATACAAAAAGGATTTGTATATAGTTTGAAAACAGCCACGGATAATAAAATTGTAGAATCGAAATATATTATTGGCTAAATAAAGTTTCCGGCTTTAATTATTAAAATTATTTTATTGAAATATACACTTGAAACCATTGCATTTACTATTGAAAGTTGCAAACTTGCACAAGCTGCAGGTGCTCATAGAATTGAATTGTGCGATAACCCCGGAGACGGCGGAACAACGCCCTCCTATGGGTTTATAAAAGCTGCCAGGCAAGTTTTAAAAATAGATTTGTTCCCCATCATCCGCCCACGTGGTGGCGATTTTTTTTATACAGATGAAGAGTTTGAAATAATGAAAACTGATATACAGGTTTGTAAAGATCTGGGATGTGACGGAGTAGTATTTGGATTATTAAATGAAGATGCAACGATTGATAAACCAAGATGTAAAATTTTGGTGAAGCTGGCATATCCAATGAGTGTTACATTTCATAGAGCATTTGATCGTGTTACAGAACCATCGCAGGCATTGGAAGATGTTATTGAATGCGGTTTTGAAAGAATTCTTACATCAGGGTTTCATCCAACAGCCATGGAAGGCGTTGATAATTTAAAAAAATTAATACAGGTAGCTGATGAACGAATAATTATTATGCCGGGTAGCGGAGTAAGGGCATCAAATATTGGAGAGCTTGCACAAACGACTGCTGCGGTAGAGTTTCACAGTTCTGCAAGAAAAATGATAGATAGTAAAATGAAGGTATTAAATACCGGCATGAATGAAAATTTACAGGCTATGACTGTGGACGATGAAGAAATAAAAAATATGGTAGAAATACTTTTGCAGTTTCCGGACTAATATTATTAAAAAATATGGTTTCACTTTTTAAACTTTTACTACCATTGTTTTTCTGTTCAAATTTATTTGCGCAGTCGTCCAATATTGATCTTACCAAAAATTGGCAATTTACAAATGCCAATCAAATACATTGGTATAAAGCAACTGTTCCAGGTACAATTCATACAGATTTATCAGCCAATAAATTAATTCCTGATCCATTTTTTGCAGACAATGAAAAGAAACTCCAATGGATTGATACCTGCGACTGGATATACAAAACTAAATTTAATGTTGATGAAAATCAATTCAGCAGTAATATTGCTGAATTAGTATTTGATGGTCTGGACACATATGCAGATGTTTACCTCAACGATAAAATTATACTGAAAGCAAATAATATGTTTCGGGTATGGGATCCTGATGTAAAGCCGTATTTGAAGGTTGGAAAGAATAATCTTAAAATCTATTTTCATGCTGCTAAAAATATCATTGATAGTATTGCGAAAGCTACTCTCCCATTTGTTTTACCCGATAATAATACAGTCTATGCACGCAAAGCTGCATTTCAGTTTGGCTGGGATTGGGGTCCAGCATTTATTGGCTGTGGCATTTGGAAAAAAGTTTCTTTAAATTTTACTGCGATTTTAAAAAAGGAAAATATAAAGTATCAGCCAATCATGGCAAAACTCATTCAACAAAAAGATTCTATTGGAGAATCATTTTATTTTGAAAAGAATGGAAAACCTTTTTATGTAAAAGGTGCTAACTGGATACCGGCAAATGTTTTCCTACCAAGTGTAAAAAAAACAGATTATTTACAATTACTATTAATGGCAAAAAATGCCAACATGAATATGCTTCGGGTTTGGGGTGGAGGTATTTATGAAGATGATTATTTTTACGATTTATGCGACAGTCTCGGCATAATGGTGTGGCAGGATTTTATGTTTGCAAATGGCATGTACCCTGCAGATACTGCTTACTTACAAAATGCAAAAGCAGAAGTTATTTACCAATTAGAAAGACTTCAAAAACATTCCTGTATTGTATTATGGTGTGGTAATAATGAAATAAATGAAGCATGGCATAACTGGGGTTGGCAAAACCAGTACAACCTTCACAATGCAGACTCTGTGAGGGTTTGGACAGCCTATAAAATGCTGTTTGAAGACAGTTTAAAAGCTTGGGTATATGAATACGATGGCAGAAGACCATACATTTCATCCTCTCCAAAATACGGATGGGGAAACAAAAGAAGTTTAACCGAAGGTGACAGTCATTACTGGGGTTTGTGGTGGAGCATGGAAAACTGGGAAACTTTTAAAACTCATACCGGCAGGTTTGTAAGTGAATATGGAATGCAGGCAATGCCGAACGTTGAAACAATAAAAACCTATGTTTTTCCGACTGATTTTAAATTTAAATCGCCTGCAGTTCAATGGCACCAAAAGGCATCAAATGGTTTTAATAAACTGAATTTTTATCTGGATAAATATTTTATTGACTCCTCGAAGTTATCAGGATTGTCATTGCAGGAATACACTTATCTAACTCAGTGTTTACAATATTATATTTTAAAAAATTGTATTGCAGTTCAAAGAAATAAAATGCCTTATAATATGGGTACTTTGCTCTGGCAACTAAATGATTGTTGGCCCGCTACAAGTTGGAGCATTACCGACTTTAGCAGAGCACCAAAAGCAGCATGGTATGCAGTTAGAGAAAGTTATAGAGATGATGTAAAACAGATGACAGACAGTGTTTATCCAAAACAACTCTTATTATTAAAGCCCACTTTTACCATTTTACTTAAAGCTGATAATACTTTTAGCATACAAAGCAATGTAGATGCCAAATATGTTTATATAAATGTTGGTAAAGGAAGTGAGAACATCTCGGATAATTATTTTGATTTAAAGGCCGGAGAAAAAAAGAAGCTGTCTTTTTCTGACAGAGTCTTCTCAAATTATTTTAAAAAAAAACTGAAGATCACTTCATTGTTTGATGTATTAAATAAACGATAAACAGCAAAATCTTTTATTAATATTACAGATTCTTTTTGTGCAAAATAGCAATCGGCGAACCCTGGGCCATAAAAACAGTATCGGGTTTTGAATGGTCTAAAAAGGTAAATTCATTTCCATAAAGTTTTTCAAAATTACACTCAATATTGTAGCTTTTTACTTTGTGCACAAACCAACTAGGGTGCTGCACAGAATATTCAAATGTTGTTAGCGCATTGTATTTTGAGTAACCCCAATAATGTTCTGCAATAAATTCTTCCTTGCTGCCCGAAGGCATGGAGCTGTTTTTTAGCTCAGTTATCGCTTCCAGTTTATTCCAGCTGCCTTTATACTTCCAATGGTATCCTAATTGAATTTCATCAGTTGTTTCCTTATAAAAATTCTTCATCGGCAACGTCACATATTTTTCTCTATACAAGGTATTTGCCACCATGGTTATAGCAAATTTTGGTACAATTTCCTTTATAAAAACTGCACCACGTTTCCATTTATCTCCATCTTTTACCCTTACATAAAAACGAAGGTTTACTTCTTCAAAATTGATATGAAATGGTATGCGCATACCAAGCATTTTAGTTTGCTCAAACATAAAGCCAATAAGACTTACATAGCATTCGCCATGGTAAAAATCTAATTCAGTTTTGGGAGGTAAATATGGAAGTAAGATTGCAGGGTCAATAATATAATTGGCCATTATTAGATTGTTCCATTCTGCTGTTAGAAATTTTTTTGCCATGCTAAATAAGTTCTTATAAATAATTTTTACCCCCAGATTAAAGAATCAAAAAAGTTTCTTAGAGGTTTAAAATTTAGTTTGTTTGTTGTATAAATTATTTATGCCTCTCTTTGTAATTAACTTTAAAAATTAATCTTAAGTTTGGATCTTTTGTAAAATAATTATAGAACCAGGTAAAGAAAACGGAGAGCCTGTTTTTTACACCGAGTATGAGCATTAAATGAAGAAACATCCAAACCAGCCATGCTAAAAAACCACCGAAATGTAATTTTGGTTTTGGTACATCAACTACAGCAAGTTTTCTTCCAACGGTAGCCATTGCACCCTGATCGTTGTATAAAAATTCTTCCATTCTATCATTGTTGCTTTTCATTTGTATTAGTGTCAGGTTATTCACCAGCATATCTGCATGTTGTATAGCTACAGGCGCAACCTGCGGATGACCATTCGGAAACGCAGGATCGGTATCCATATAAGCAACATCGCCAATTGCATACACATTTTCAAAACCATTTACAAGGCAGTGTCTGTTTACTTTTACACGGTTTCCCCGGGTTATAATACTATTATCAATGCCGGGCAAAACATTTCCTTTAACTCCCGCTGCCCATATCACCAATGCTGTTTCAATTTTACTTCCGTCTTTTAAAACAGCTGTGTTTCCATCATAAGAACTTAAGATACTATTGGTTTTTACTTCCACTCCTAAATCTTTTAAATACTGCTGCGATTGTTGGCTACTTTTCTCACTCATGGCAGCAAGTGTTTTTGAAGATCCTTCAAGCAAAATAATTTTCATTTTACTAAAATCAAGTTCAGGATAATCTTTGGACAAAACAAATTTTCGCATATCTGCAATAGCACCACTTAATTCCACACCCGTGGGACCTCCTCCAACAACCACAACGGTCATTAATCTTTGCAGATCTAGCATATCTTTTGTTGACGCTGCATCCTCGAAATTCGTTAGCATTCTATGCCGCAGCTGTATTGCTTCCACCGTACTCTTCATTGGCATTGCATTGGCTGCCATTAATTCGTTACCAAAGAAGTTTGTGTCGGCGCCTGTTGCCATTACTAATTGATCATATTCAAAATCACCAATATCAGTTAATACTTTATTTTGAGCATGAATAATTTCCTTTACTTCTGCCATGTAAAAGCGGACGTTTTTACTGTTGTGAAAAACTTTACGTAACGGAAAAGAAATGTCGCTGGCATCGAGGCCGGCAGTTGCTACCTGGTAAAATAATGGTTGAAACTGGTGATAATTAAATCTGTCCAGCAAGGTTACCTCAAACCCGGTCTTATTGTTTAGTTCCCTTGCGAGCCTTAAACCTCCAAAACCACCACCTATAATTAAAAGTTTCATAACGAAAATTTATATATGCAAAGGTAAAGCAATTTTCAATAATTATTGAAAATTCAGAAATTAGTACAGTACCCTTACTTTCTTTGTGCCCTTTACACCTTTCAAAAGTTGCATGGCATTTTTGCTAAGACTTTTGTCTAAATCTAAAACAACATAACCCGTGCTGTCATTGGTCTTCAAATATTGACCCAGAATATTAATTTTATTTTTACTCAATAATGTATTGATGTTACTTAGCACACCCGGTACATTATTGTGAATATGTAAAATGCGGTGAGCTCCTTCCTGCGGTGGCAAGGCAAGTGCAGGAATACTGTGAGATCCTGTACTGATACCCTTTTCCAGATAATTATACAATTTTGTACTTACATCCAAACCTATATTGTTTTGGGCTTCCTGTGTACTTCCACCAATATGGGGTGTAAGAATTACATTGGGCAAATTTTGTAAAACAGTCACAAAATCATCGCCGTTTTTTTCAGGTTCCTCAGGAAAAACATCCACTGCTGCCCCACCAATATGTCCACTTAAAATGGCTTTTCTTAATGCCAGTAAGTCTATTACTGTTCCTCTGGCATAGTTAATAATTATTGCACCTTGCTTACAATATGCAAGTGTTTGTCTGTTTAATAAATTTTGTGTTGAATCAATTTCAGGAACATGCAGACTTACAATATCTGCTTGCTGCAATAATTCTTTTAATGATTTACTGTCAGATGCATTACCAAGCGGCAGCTTTGTTTCCGTATCATAAAAAAGTACTTTCATGCCGAGCGCTTCAGCTAAGACACTTACCTGGCTACCAATATTTCCATAACCAATAATACCAATTGTTTTACCACGCAGCTCATGGCTTCCAGTTGCATCCTTCATCCATTTCCCTTCATGAGCAGCTTTATTTTTATCAATAATTTTTCTTATTAATAAAATAGAAGAACCAATTACCAATTCTGCTACGCTTCTTGTGTTGCTATAGGGAGCGTTAAAAACTGCTACTCCATTTGCTGATGCTGCATCAATATTAATCTGGTTAATACCAATGCAAAAGCATCCTATGGCCTGTAACTTAGCAGCAGCCTGCAACACAGGCGTTGTTATTTGTGTTTTACTTCTTATGCCAAGTATGTGTATATTTTTAATTTCTTTTATAAGATCCGCTTCGCTTATTGCGCCGCTGATTTTTTTTACAGATGTATAACCTGATGTTGTAAATTGTTGTGTAGCAGCTTCACTTATATTTTCTAAAAATAAAATGTTTATTTTTTCTTTCGGGTAGCTGGTTATTTTTTTATCTGCCATAATATAAAGTCCTTATTTTGCACAAATATATATCAACGTAAGGTTTTAAATAAGCAGTGGTATTTATTGCAACCATTCACTTTTTAACAAAACATAAAATTGAATAAAATAAAAATATTTTTTTGTGCTTCAATACTTTTGCTAACTGCGGGTTGTTCTCAAAAAAAAGCGGATGCAAAAAACTTGAAAGAACAGGAAAAAAAACTGGTGTATACCATTCCCCAACCCGCTGTAATTTCTTCAGAAGAGCGGCAGAGAATAAAATTGCAGAGTGAAATATTTTACGATTCCATGTTGGATAATTCGGGATTTAATGGCGGTATGATTGTAGCAAAAGCCGGCAATATTATATTTGAAAAATATAAAGGTTTTGTAAATATTGATGGGAAAGATTCTATAAATGCTTCAACATCTTTGCATATTGCATCTGTATCTAAAACATTTACAGCAATGGCTGTGCTTAAGCTTCAGGAACTAGGTAAGCTGAATATTGAAGACAGCGTTACCCATTTTTTCCCTGAATTTAATTATCCCGGAGTAACTGTAAAAACTTTAATGAACCATAGAAGTGGCTTACCAAATTATTTGTATTTTATGGAGGATACGGGCTGGAACAAAGATTCTATTATTGAAAATAAAGATGTGTTGCAATGGCTTATTGCAAAAAAAGGAATTATTAAAAACATTGCCACCCCGAATAGAAGATTTACTTACTGCAACACCAATTACGCTTTGCTTGCATTAATTATTGAGAAAGTATCAGGTATTTCCTATCCTGAATTTATGAAAGAAAATATTTTTGCGCCGTTAGGGATGAAGAATACGTTTGTACATTTTAAAAATGATAATATAATACATTCAAAAAGTTTTGACTGGCGAGGAAGAGAAATTCCGGATAATTTTTTGGATGATGTCTATGGTGATAAAAATATCTACAGCACTCCGAGAGATTTATTAATATGGGACAGAGCCTTATCTGATACTGTTTTTCTTTCTGCAAAATCTATGGAACTTGCCTACACACCATACAGCAACGAGAAACCCGGCATTAAAAATTACGGATTGGGATGGCGAATGAATGTATATGATGATGGAAAAAAAATAATCTTTCACAATGGCTGGTGGCATGGTAACAATGCAGCATTTATAAGAGTTTTAAAGGATGATGCCACTATAATTTTAATCAGTAACCGTTATGCACGGGCAGTTTATAAAGCTAAAAATCTTGTAAATATTTTTGGGCATTATTTTGATACAGAGGGGGATGATGTAGAAAATGCAATACCTACCCCTACCATAGAAGTTTTTCCTGTAGAAAAAAAAGCTAAAGGGAAATAGTATTTTAGATTTCTTTTTCAGTTTAAATTTTCTCTTATCCAAAGAAAAAATAACAGAGTGCAATGGCAGTAATAATTCCAACTAAATCGGCAAGTAACATTGCACCAACTGCGTAACGGGTATTTTTAACAGCTACAGCACCAAAGTAAACAGCAATCACATAAAATGTAGTATCAGATGAGCCTTGCAAAATACATGATAATCGTCCTGCAAAAGAATCTGCACCATAGGTTTTCATAGTATCCACCATCATTCCCCTTGCTGCCCCGCCACTAAAAGGTTTTACCAATGCGGTAGGCAATCCATCTACAAAACTGGTATCGGCTCCCATAGCCGCAAACATACTTTTAACGCTGTCAATTACAACATCAAATGTTCCGCTTGTGCGCAATAAACTAATAGCAACCAACATCCCAACCAGGTAAGGAATAATGCGGACGGCTGTTTCAAAACCACCTTTTGCACCGCTTATAAATGCATCGAAAATATCTATTCTTTTATAGATGCCACCAAGAATTATTAGTATAAAAATCAACAGTATTAAGCCATTGCTCAATGCGCCTGAAAAGAATTGTAAACTGTCAGCATCCAACGATTTCAAGTATACCATCAATAAAGAGATAATAGCGGCAATACTGCCTACCCATATCAATATGGTAGGCTGAAACACATTTATTTTTTGTTTGATTGATACAATCAGCATTGCTGCAATAGTTGCAACAAAGGTGGCAATCATACATGGTATAAAAATATCTAATGGGTTTGAAGCTTTCGCAGAGGCACGGAGCGCTATAATGCTTACCGGTATCAATGTCAATCCACTTGCATGAAGGCATAAAAACATGATCTGTGCATTGCTGGCTGTATCTTTATTTGGATTTAGGGTTTGCAGGCTTTCCATTGCTTTTATTCCAAAGGGCGTGGCTGCATTATCCAACCCTAACAGATTAGCGGAAAAATTCATCATCATATGACCGACTGCAGGATGGCCTTTTGGAACATCAGGAAATATTTTTGAAAAGAAAGGGCCGATTATTCTACTCAGTAAATTAATGCCGCCTGCCTGTTCAGCAATTGCTAAAAAGCCCATAAACAATGCAAGCAAACCAATCAACCCAATGCTTAATTCTACCGCAGATTTAGCGGTATCAACTACGCCGTTTGCAGTTTGTATTTTGTAGGAAACATATTTACCGGAACCGTTTTTGAAAGTGGAAATTCCTTTGGTTGTATCTAATTTTTTTGAGTTGATGGCGGTAATGATGCGAGCATCAACTAAAGCAGAATCCTGTGTATTTATTTTAATTGTATCGCCGGCTTTTCCGGTAACCATAGCTGTGAAAATATTTTTATTTTCTTTTTGAAAAAAGAAACCTTTTATACAGGCAAGGCCAATGGCAATAATGATGAATGCAGACCAAATGCGACTTAAAGCCATGGATATATTTTAGATGTAAGATGTTAGATGTATGATTTATTTAAACCCAAACGATAGTTAGAAAATGACAGGTTTGAAAATTATGATTTTAATTTGAAAAAATGGATTTTGTTTGGTGGATGAGATACAATTTTAGAAATATGAAACCCGAAATCGAACAATTAAAGCTAAATATTTAGTTGAAGATGAAATGTGCGACGCCATTAAAGCTGCTCATAGCTTATGTTTTTGTTGGGCTAAAAAACCTTGCCCCCACCTTTCCGGAGGACTGGCACCAATGTTCTAAACACAACTTCAGTAAGTTGTTTGCATTTCTTACCTTCGCAGCCGTTTAAAAAGAGTTATAGGTTGCTGCGTGAAAAGTTTCGAGTTTAACTGCTCGTAACAAATAACCCGTAAATAGCAACCTGAAAAAACTTGTAATTAAAAATATAAAACATGGCGCTCAAAGCAGGTATCGTAGGCTTACCAAACGTAGGAAAATCAACCCTTTTTAATGCAGTAAGCAACAGCGCAAAAGCGCAGGCAAGCAACTACCGTTTCTGCACTATTGAGCCAAATACCGGTTTGGTAAATGTGCCTGATGAACGCATTGATAAACTCGCTGCATTGGTTTCACCGGAACGCACTGTGCCAACACAAATTGAAATAGTAGATATTGCCGGGCTTGTACGTGGTGCAAGCAAGGGTGAAGGTTTGGGTAATAAATTTTTGGCAAATATTAGAGAAGTAGATGCAATTATACAGGTAATTCGTTGCTTTGAAGATGAAAATATTTTACGTGAAGAAGGCCCGATTAACCCTGTAGGTGACAAAGAAATTATTGAGACCGAACTGCAGCTAAAAGATCTTGAAAGTGTTGAAAGGAAATGGCAAAAAGCGGAAAAATTAGGCAAGACAGACCCTAAAGCAAAAGTAGAAGCAGAGATATTAGCCAGATGTAAATTGCATTTAGAGCAAGGCAAAAATATTATTACTCTTGGTTTAAGCAAAGAGGAAAAGGTTGCTATAGCTGATTTATTTTTATTGACAGATAAGTTGGTATTATATGTGGCAAATGTAGATGTAGCGAGCATGCACACAGGAAATAAATATTCTGATGCGCTGATAGAATCTGTAAAAAATGAAGGCAACGAAGTGATTGTTATGACGAATGCCGTAGAAGCTGAGATTGCAGAATTTGAAGATCCGGATGATAAAGCCATGTTTATGGAAGAGTATAAAATGACAGAACCTGCGCTCGATCGGTTAATACACAGCACGTATAAACTTTTAAATTTATCCACTTATTTTACGGTTGGTGTGCAGGAAGTTCGGGCATGGACTATCCATAAAGGCTGGAAAGCACCACAGGCAGCAAGCGTTATCCATACAGATTTTGAAAAAGGGTTTATAAAAGCAGAGGTAATTTCTTACAATGATTTTATAAGTCTCGGTTCCGAAGCTGCCTGCCGTGAGGTTGGTAAACTGCGCATAGAGGGCAAAGATTATTTGGTGCAGGATGGCGATTGCATGCACTTTAGGTTTAACGTATAACATACCAAAACAAAATAGTTTTTTTTATTTTTAGGCGCCGACATTTATAACATAAAGCCGCTTGGGTTCTGCTTTTAGCTGTACGGCACCTTATTCGTGCATTAGGTTGTGCGCTTACGCTTTAATAGGGCGTAGAAGCTGAATTTTAGAAACTTTACCAAGTGTTGGTACATAGAAAATTAAGATTTTAAAGTCCTTCGCCTTTATCTTTGGAATAATATTTGATTAGGGGTTTTTAGTTAGTGTAATTTAAAAATTCAACCAATGAAAAAAATTTTTTTTCCGATCATAGGTTTATTTCCTTTATTATCTTTTTCTCAAAACTTACATGTTGATTTATTTGGAGGTATTGCTAATTATCAAGGCGATTTGCAAAACAAAAGATTTACACTTGAACAGTCAAACCCTTCGTTTGGCTTAGG
>JAYUZL010000302.1:0-21040 GCA_043751875.1 Ferruginibacter sp. | reverse complement strand
TGTCCATTTCTTATACGGATTGTTTTTTTGCCCGATATAATATATGGGCTAAAAGAGATTTTTGTTCGGACTAAGAGCAAAAAAATAAAAATATATTCCTTTAAATACAATACAAGTAAAGGTTATGGTGAATACTTTTAAATATATTTGTATACAAATAAATAAATGATTCATGGGTAGATATAAAAAAGAAGGGGCAAAAGTTGCAGGTCAATTAAATGAAGATCTTTGCCGTTTTACATTTATTATAAATAAAAAGTTACTTACAGACATAAAGACGGATTCAGTTAATAAAGAACTATCAATGAAGGATTATATGAACAGATTACTCACTAAAAAAGTAAAGCCGCTACAGAAGAAACTACTAACGAATGAAGCAAAACTTAGAAGATTTCTTAAATAATTTCCAGAAACTATTGCTTTAATGAAATTGTATGCGCGTATAGATAGTGGAATATGAATAATTTTCAATTTTTATTGAGATTTCTACGACTATTTTACCGCTGCTATTCACTTTGAATTCACCTTACATTCACCAGTTATTATTGTGCTGTCAGGAAGGTGAAATCCAATAAGGAATTTACTTGACCTGTATTAAAGAATAAAATTAACAAGTATACTCAACATGATGGAAAATGGGAGAAGATATTGTTATATTACATAAATTACTCAACCAAAATAGAAAACAATGAAAAAATTACTATTCGGTCTGTTGCTGCTTTCTGCTTGCAGTTCAAAAAAAGATGTATTAAATGAAGGTGAAACTTATTTAAAAAGTCATCTTAAAGACCCTGCATCTTATGCGCCAATTGACAAAAAGATAATAGATACATTGTGGCAAAAATCAGTATATTCAGATCGCATAAATAGTGATAGTATTTTAGTATCAGATAAAATAAAAAATAATAGATTGGATTCATTAAAGGACTTAGCAGACGGATTCTCTAATAAAGAGAGTAAGGATGTTTTGGATTCAAGACAAAAGGTTTTAGCTCTATTTCAAGAATCATTAGAAAAAAATAAAAAGGAATTAGCAGCTATAAAAGTTGATAGTATTTATAGAATTAGAATGCATTTTAATTACAGGGCGAAAAATGGAATGGGTGCTTTAGATGTATTTGAAAATATGATAGATTATTATCCCAAAGACAAAGAATTTATCATGCAAAAGGTAGAGTAATTTAATGCTTTTTGATTGTATTTTACATTTCATGTACCCTAATTGTACCTTGTTAAAAGTGAAAGGTAACATGGGTAAGGGTTATAAGTGTTTGTGGTGTTCCTTTCGTGGGCACCAAAAAAAATAAAAAGCGTTGTTAATCAATAGATTAAAGCGCTTTTTATTTTTAAGGGGTATTAGTTTGAACGGTTTGGAATTCTCTGATTAAAGACATATTCAATTTTTTATTAAATTATAAATTTAATAATTTATTTTAAGAACCAAGAAAATATCTCATTTTATGTTATGTGATAAAAGATTGCTTTAAAATGTGAGACAATTGGAAATGTGAAAGTCAATACAAAAATATAGTGATTAAATCGTTGACTACAAAGGCATGAAAAATAATCAAAAATTGGCAGTAGCGCATATTATCGTATTGCCTTGAAGCTTATTGGCGACAATACTTATATTCGACAGACAAACGAATTTCTCAAGATTCAAACAACCAATAATCAGAATTTGTCTCCGCATTTAAAAAAAATCAACAGTTTTCACCATTCAAAATGCCAACTGTAGTATGTGGTTTAGTTAGCATACTATAAACAGCTTTGCGTATTGAAATTTTTTCAAGGAGTAAAAAAAAATACTAGCAGATTTCGTTGAAAAAATTAGGGAGCTAAGAAAAGAAAAAGGTATTTCGCAAGAAGAACTTTCGTACAAAGGAGACCTACACAGAACCTATATTGGTATGATTGAAAGAGCTGAAAAAAATATAACTCTTTTCAACAGAGCATAAAAATGTAATCTCTAAGTGTAGAGTAGGAATAGAAGAAATACATCCTTTATTTTACATAGAAAATTTATAAAATGAAAGCTATAATATTTATATTTTCAGTTACTGTACTAAGTGCATACACAACGCACATAATAAAGCCATTATTTATTATACCGAAAGATACGGATGTAATTCCTAAGCGATTTCCAATTCCTATACCAAATCCTTTACCTCACGATACAATGGTTATTGTACCGCTACCCGTTGATACATTGATTTTACCAAAGCCTATTGTACCAAAAGAACTGCAAAAGTTTTTAATTATTGCCGATGTAGAAAATGAAACAATACAGGATTTAAAAGGAGTTTTAAGAAGCTACGAAGATGGCAGAGTAATAAATATTCAAACAGTACCTATAGATAATCGTACAGGGCAAGCATTTTACATTGCTGCCAATAAAAAAACTGTAGAAATAAAATACACCTGTGAAAATAGCTTAGAAAATGCTGTATATACTTACCTCGATATGCTTGGTATTCGTTGGTATGGTGCAGGGAAGAATTGGTTATACAAACCTGCAATTTTAAATAAAGTTGATATTAAAGGAGAATGGAAAGAACCAACATTTAGAAATAGAATTTTTGCGGGAACGGGTGGATTAGAAACACCTCTTTCAACTGACCCAAATCATAATTATAGAAATAATTGGTACGCATGGAAACGTAGAAATAGAGTCAACACTGACTTCTATGATTCAGGACATACAGGAGGAGCTTTTTACAGAGAAAATAAAGCATTGTTAGATTCAAATCTACAATGGTTTAACAGTGAACAAGGTAAATATGCAGGTAGAATTAAAATAGAAATACCCGAAGCACTACGAGCATATAAAACATGGGCTACATCAAAACTTAATAATGCAAGTGCCTTCAATATGATAGGTGTAGATCCCGAAGATGGTCGAGGTGAAACAGATGATCCTTTGCCGCCAGACGGGTTTAATGGGATAACCAAATGGAACCATGCAGACAAATGGTGGTGGTTAACGAATGAAGTATCAAAAGCATTTGATGAAAATGATAATAATACTAAAGTAGGTGCTTATGCATACGGTGATGGCCCTTATAATGTATTAATACCAAAATTTTTATTGCGTAAAAACGTTTATCCTATCATCATCCCTTATGCTTTTCAAACGGCGTATTTGCCAAACCAAATGATTAAAACTTGGGCAAAATCCATTAATGGAAATATGGGTATTTATGACTACTGGAACATTACACAATGGAGTTTAGGAATGCCACAGCTTAATATTTATGAAATGCCTAAAAAACTAAAGTTTTGGCAGGAGAATAAAATAACAGGAATGAACATTGAGACTACGGATGCAGGAGGCCCAATGGGTCATGCTTGGTGGTTAGGAGCACAATTAGAATTTGATTTAAATAAAAATATTGATACTTTATTCAATAAGTATTTACAGGATTGCTTTGGTAATGGATGGAAACCAATGCAAGCTATGTATAAGCGCTGGAGCTTAAATTATCAAAGCGCAGCAGACGTAAACTTTAGTTTACACGATTTAGATGCAGCCACAAAATCAGTGGATGTAAACAGCCCCGAATGGTTAAGATTAAATGATGTAAAAGCTTACGTGCATTTTATGAAAATGATGAATGAGCGTACTGTTTCTTCTAAAGCAAGCAACGATAGCATTTATCAGTATATGTACAGCATACATCAAAGGATGTTAGTACAAACAGCAGCCTTTACAGGTCAAAGATATTTAGGGGAAGCACCAGAGCCACTATCTGCACATCAGTTAACAACAGATGAAGTAGAGACTCAATTTGTAAATGACTTGGCTGTTTCTCCTTTAGAATATACAGTATCTAAGTTTGTATTTGATTATAATAAAGTAGTTTATACAGACTCGTTTCCAAAAGATGTATGGAGGTTTGGAATATTTGCAGGTGGTCATTTTAAAGCACAGTTTAGTGGTAAAGTAAGTGTAGACATGGGTGGAGCGGCTGTAGCAGCTTGTAAAATTTATACCGATGATTCATTAATTATGAGTGAGAATGTAGACACAATTAACTCTTCTTTTATATACCATGATGCTGTTATTAAAGATTATGCATGGTACATGAAGAACTTTGTTTTTAATGTAGAAAAGGGTAAAACATATTATTTATCAGCTGTTAGGAATTTTAGTAGATTAATAATAAACACGCCAGGAGTAAATCTATTCTTTGGAAATACAGAAAATGATTTTGATAATGCAGGTTATCCTAATAGATATTTCTATGTACCAATTGGAACTAAAGAGATTGCATTTGTTGATGGGGAACCGGAAGGATTAAATGGTAGGGGATATTTAATTACACCGAATGGAGTAACAGTACATAGAATATCTACAACATCTAAAAGTGTCTACAAGGTATTAGTTCCCGATGGTCAAGATGGTAAAATATGGATAGCCAACTTTGGTCATTCAGGTTGGGGATTTAATAACATTCCAAACATCACGTCATTACAAAAATTTTCATACGAAGAATAGTGAAAGAAACAAATCACTTTGATCAACTTTTTTTGTTTTGTTGCGGAGTTCATATTTTGGCATTTATTGCCTTGATGCTGCTAATGTTTGTACCTGTGTCTGAAGTATGCCGAGAAATGGTGTGGTGTAAAAACCAAGTTATTAAAAGTTCTACGAACATTCCAATAAAAGAACGCTTTGCTTAACCTTTCTTATTTACAGATGCCTACAGCAGAAAGATTGTTGTTCATCCTGTAATTGATAATATGAAAGTATCTTCTGCCGTCGTTGCTTTAAAGAAAGCACTTGCACAAAAACCGGCAGAAACGATTTTTATACAGCACAACGACAGAGTCGTACAATATTGCAGCCATGAGTGACTTATCCTGAAATGGGATGGTTAAAATACAACTAAAATGGACGTGAAAAAATAACTTGTCTGACTGAATAGAGTTAATAAAGTTTACTGATGATTAGAGATAAAAGTTATTACCACTTGCTCACGCCTACACAAAAAATTCAAGTATTTATTTAAAGGATTTTACTCCTAAGACATTAAAACTGGATATTAAATATTGTCTCCTTTCCCTGTTATTCTCAATTTTTGTTACTCTATTGTTACTTCATACCCACTAAATAACGCTCTAACTTTCTGCCACATTGAGTTATAACATAATTTGATAATTCCTTTCGTACGCACCAAAAAATCCCTGCAGTTTTTATGGGGATTTTTGTTTTAAACTCATTAATACAAAGATGTCTTTATCAATTTAAAAACTTTTCTTTTCTGGCTTATTCATTGGTGTATAAAAACAAACCAGTTGTAAAATGAATAACATTTTTAGCCCGCCCATTCAAACCTTTGCTTACTGGAATGCCAGAAATGGACTATAATACTTAGATGGTCATTAGGCATGATTTTCTTTTGATTGGGATTTATAAAGTTTTTTTCTGGCTCAAGTGAAACCGAAGAAATTACTACTAAAAATATTCCCTGGCTTACGTTTAATAAAATCCCCACACAGACTTCCATGAGTATGTTAGGAGCTTTGGAATACATCATCGGCATTGGTTTTATTTTACATAAATGGATGCCATTTACATTATGGCTGTTATATTTTTCAATGATTTGTGTATTCCTGCCACTTTTTATTTTTAGAAACAAAACCTGGACAGACACACTTTTTGTACCAACCCTATTAAGCCAGTACATCATAAAAAACTGAGTACTAATTTCCGCAGGAATTGTAATAGGGGCTACAATAAAAGGTGGAGTGCATGTAGCAAACTTTAATGTCCGAAAACTTTTTAATGAAAATGAGATGAATATAAAAGAGAACCCGATAAAAAGTTTAAGTTAGGGATTAGCAGATTTTTAACATCAAAATTCTTGCATAAACGATCTTATTTTTAAATTGAATGCTTGTTATGATTTATCTTTATACAGCTAAAAATCATAAAATGAAAAACTTGTTACTCTTATGCAGTATTGTGTTTTTTGCTTCGTGCAGTGCCGTTTATAAAAGCGGACAAACACCTGACGATCTTTATTATTCCAAACCAAAAGTTGCTGTAGAAAATACCGCCCGTTACGAAAAACTTGACAACGTTTACGAAGAAAGACAAATACGAATGGCAGCCTACGATTACCGCTGGCGTTCGTTAGACGACCGTTACGATTATAACTATTCTTACAATCCATATATATACGGATACAATTATGGCTATTACTACAATCCTTATTTTTATGCTTATCCGGTTTATGGTCAAAGCGCTCTATTTGTAAATCCAAAAAATACTGCTATACGTACTACAAACCTGGCATCTTACAACAATACTGCTTTGAACTACACGCCTTCGAAAACTTCGGGCAGTGCAAGAACATCAACTATAAGAGGATACAACAACAGCAACAATCAAACCTATCGAAACAGTACTTACGATACCAGAACCTACAATGACAATCGAACGTACACTCCTTCTTCCAATACCAATAACAATAGTGGCAATGGTGGCAGCGCACCTGCTTCTTCAGGTTCGAGTGTTCCAAGACCTCCAAGAGGACAGTAATTATATACCCAATTTTAAAAATTGCTTTTTATAAAGTGAACAGTTTTTATGCAAAAGATCTTTTCCCTTATTGCTATCTTTTTTGTAACCAATACCTTCGCACAAATACCTGAAGATGCTATTCGCTACAGTTGGTATCCGCAAAATGGAACAGCCCGCACATTGGCTATTGGCGGGGCGATAGGTTCGTTGGGTGGAGATATTTCTTCTAATTTTATAAACCCGGCAGGTATTGGATTTTACAAGACAAATGAAGCTGCAATAAGCGGTGGCTTTGCATTTAATAAAATAAAAACAGGTTACAGAGGAACTTCATTAAACGAAACGAAACAGCAATTTAATTTTGCTCCCGCAGGGCTGGTAATTGCCATACCTAACAGATTCGATGGTAAAAAAACAAATGCATTTTCTTTCGCCGCAACACAAACAGCCAATTTTAATAATGTTACTCATTTTAAAGGGTTAAATAATTACAGTTCATTTAGTGAACAGTTTGCTGAAGAATTTTCGAGACTCAAAACGAGTATCGATAATATTTTAAATACAAACAGTATTGCTCCATATACTACTGCGCCTGCGTTATACACTTATTTAATAGATACGGTACGTGCTGCAAATGGGCTTATTATAAAAGCTGCACCTGAATATATTTTAAATGCAGGACAGGCGTTGCAACAGGAAATGATAAAGACCACAAAAGGCGGTTTGTATGAACTTGGTTTTACATATGCAGGCAATGATGGTAAAAAATTATTATGGGGAGTATCATTAGGCATACCAATTGTAAATTTTGAAAGTAATACAGTATTTTCTGAAAACGATACGTCTGTTACTGTCAACAATCATTTTAAATCATTTTCTTTTACTGATAATTTTACAACGAAAGGGGCTGGGTTAAATGTCAAATTGGGTTTAATATACAGACCCAAAGAATACATTCGTCTTGGGCTTGCTGTGCATACGCCTACCTATATGTCGTTAACTGATTCAAGACAAAGTTCCTTACAGACAGAGTTGGAAAACCCTGTAAAAACTTTTAAAGCTTCGTCAGACCTATTTACCGGAGGGAAACGTGGTGCTGCCAGATATATTCAATCAACTCCATTGAAAATTATTGCAAGTGGTTCGTACGTATTTAGAGAAGTAGAAGATGTTACAAAACAGCGCGGTTTTGTTTCTGCAGATATTGAATATATCAACCACAATGGTTCTAGTTTTAACAGCGATGCCCAACAACCCACGGTTGAGCAGCAAGCGTATTACAAAAGCTTAACAAAAGCTGTAAAAGATATTTACAAAGGCAATATAAATATTAAGCTTGGTGGTGAAATAAAATTTAATACAATAATGGGTAGGCTTGGATTTGGTTATTATGGCAGCCCTTATAAAGATGCGCCTTCTAAAGCCAATAAAATGACAATGAGTGGTGGCTTGGGTTACCGTAATAAAGGCTTCTTTCTAGATCTAACTTATATGTACTTAATTAATAAAGATTTTAATATTCCTTATCGTTTGCAGAATTTACAAAATGTTTATGCAGATATCAGACAGCAGACCAGCAATATCGTCGCAACTGTTGGTGTAAAGTTTTAAACCAGAAATATTAAATACCTATTCTAAATTATTCTTTAAGTAAGAAAGTATTTCGCTTTGTTGTAACCAGATAATTTCCTCATCT
Source organism: Ferruginibacter sp. (assembly GCA_043751875.1). Taxonomy (GTDB): domain Bacteria; phylum Bacteroidota; class Bacteroidia; order Chitinophagales; family Chitinophagaceae; genus Ferruginibacter. The sequence goes on along the minus strand of JAYUZL010000302.1, from coordinate 12,815 downwards.
TTTTTAAACCAGGTAACCTGCCTTTTTGCGTAATGACGGCTATTTTGTTTTATTAATTCAAACGCTTTCCCCCGGGTTATGAGTCCTTCAAAAAAATTAAAGAGTTCTCTGTAACCGACTGTATGCAATGCGTTCAACTGTTTATATGGTAAAAGTAATTTTGCTTCAAGTTCCAGTCCCTGCTCCATCATAGCATCAACCCTGCTGTTTATTCGGTCATATAAAACCTGCCGGTCAATATCTATTCCAATTTTTATAACATCAAAAGAGCGTTGCTTCTTAATTTTTTTTTGCTGCACAATGATGGAAATTCCTGTTTGCATAAAAACCTCCAATGCTCTTAATAATCTGTGTGGATTATTAATTTCGCCTTCTTCCCAAAACAATGGGTCTTTTTTTTTCACTTTATTTTGTAGCCATTCCAAACCGTTTTCTTCGTAACCATCTGCTATTTCCCTTTTTATTTTATTATCTGTCGGGGCAATTACATCCAACCCATCGGTAAATGCTTTTATGTACAACCCCGTACCACCACACATTACTGCAATATTATTATTTTCAAATATTTTATCTGCAGCCGTTAATGCAAAACTTTCAAAATCTGCGGCTGTTACGTTATCATTAATACTGTGAGAATTTATAAAATGGTGGGGGACCGAATTAAGTTGTATATCGGTAGGTTTCGCCACACCAATATTCAATTCTTTAAAACACTGCCGGCTGTCTGCAGAAATAATTTCTGTATTAAAATACTGCGCTATATCTATTCCTAAAGCAGTTTTGCCACTTGCTGTTGGCCCAACAATAACAATGCAGGTTTTTTCCATTTTGTTTTAAGATTTGTAAAGAATCTTTTAAATAAAAAAACCTCATTGCTTATTTAAAAAATACAGTGAGGTTATAAAACATTACTTATTGTTTAAAAATCTTCCTGCATTTCTGCGCCTTCATGATCACTTTCTTCCGTGGTTTCATCTGGAACATCTCCCTCCTCCCCTTCTTCGCCAAACCCATCCTGCATAGCATCAGCTTTCAGATCATATTTTTCTTCCATTTCTGCCAAACGCTTATCCACAAGACCTTTCGTGCCGTATTGTGATGGTGCTATACCTTCAGTTCTAACACAAACAGGATATGTAAGTTTTTTGTTTTCCTCCTTATCTACATTAATTAATTCAACTGTAAATAGCCAGTGCTTTGTAAAATCGTACTCGTAAATAAATTTCTGATTAGGGTCTTTAATTTCTGTACCTAACACGGTATTTTCCATTATCAACGGCTCGGCTTTGTATTCCCTGTCATATTTTTCTATTGATATTTCTCTTCCACGCTGCCAAATATCGTTGCTTCTGTAAAAGGTTGCCTGGTGTTTATTATCAAACTCGTAAGCAATTAAAATTGCATAATGAAGTTGTTTAAAATTACCTGTATGCTTTATGGCAATATCTCTGTAAACACTTTCGTCTTCCTGTAAATAAACCCTAAATTTTAAAATTGCCATGCAATGAAATTATTTGTTTTATATTATAATTGCAACCTAGTGATGAATGCTCAAATTTAGCATAATTATATCCGCCTTTTAAATCAATTTAAAATCTCTTTTCCCTTTAAGAGCATAAAAGCATGCGCAGCATTAAAATCACCGGTTATCTCTCCATCTAAAATTGCATTTCGTATAGCATCCTTTATTATTCCAACTTCTTTTGAAGGCTTCAGGTTAAAGGTTTCCATAATTATTTCTCCCGTAATGGGTGGCTGCCAGTTTCGTAAACTATCTCTTTCTTCCACTGCAAGACAACGCTTACGAACCAGTTCAAAATTTTCTAAAAAGCGTTTTACCTTTTGTTTGTTTTTTGAGGTGATATCTGCATCGCATAACTTCATAAGACTGTCAATATCTTCTCCCGCATCAAACAACAACCTGCGAATAGCAGAGTCTGTAATATTTTCTTTGGTAAGGCTGATAGGGCGGAGATGCATTTCAACCATTTTGCGGACAAATTTCATTTTTTCATTTTGCGGCAGCTTAAGCTGTGAAAATATTTTAGGCACCATTCTTCCGCCAACAGCTTCATGTCCATGAAAAGTCCACCCATGGCCTTCTTCCATTTTTTTTGTTGCAGGCTTTGCAATATCATGCAGCACTGCAGCCCACCTTAACCATAAATCATCCGTAGTAACTGCAATATTATCTACCACCTGCAGGGTATGGTAAAAATTATCTTTATGCCCATAGCCATCTACAAACTCAGCACCTGCAAGCGCAACCATTTGCGGGAAAATTATTTCCAGTAAACCTGTTGTATACAAAAGTTCAAACCCAACAGAGGGTTTTTTACTGAGCAGGATTTTATTCAGTTCTTCGCTTATTCTTTCTTTGGTAATAATTTTAATTCTGTTGGCATTAGCATTGATGGCGTGCAAAGTATTTTCTTCAATGCTAAACTGTAGTTGTGCTGCAAAACGTATGGCCCGCATCATTCTTAGCGGATCGTCAATAAAAGTTTTCTCAGGTTCTAGTGGAGTTCTAATTATTTTTCTCTTTATGTCTCCAAGTCCATCAAAAGGATCATTTACTGTTCCAAAATCATTTTCATTTAAACTTATGCCCAGCGCATTAATGGTAAAATCTCTGCGCAAATGGTCATCCTGCAAAGTTCCTCTTTCCACTGATGGGTTGCGGCTGTCGGCGTGGTAACTTTCCTTTCTGGCACCTACAAATTCAATTTCAATTTCATCAAATTTTATTTGTGCAGTACCGTATGTTTTAAAAATATTTACCTGTACATTTTTTTCAAAGTGTTTTGCCGCTTCTTGTGCCAATGCAATACCGTCTCCTACACATACAACATCAATATCTTTGGTATTTCTCCCAATAATTTTATCTCTTACAAAACCGCCAATGATATAACTTTCTACACCTAAATTTTTAGAAGCGGCAGAAAGTTTTTTAAAAAGGGCTAATTCAGTCTCACTGTAATTGAGTTTCATAAATACAAAAATAAGAAAAGCTGTTTGCAGTTGCTTGAAATGGCCAGACAACGTATAATTTTACATAATCAATAATTATATTCATGACTGTTGTAAGAGAACAGACAGTTTAACGTACCAAGTAAAAAAAATTATGTTATTAAAAAAAGTAAGTTTGTTGATGCTGTTACTTTGTTTTTATTCCCTGACAAATGCACAAACGAAATCTATTTATCCTGAAGGATTAAAGGTTGGAGACAAAGCCCCGATGTTTTCGGCAAAAAACCAGGACGGAAAAGAAATAGAATTAAAAAAACTATTAAAAAAAGGTGATGTTGTAGTATTTTTTTACAGAGGACAATGGTGCCCATACTGTAACCAGCAATTAAAAAAAATGAACGATTCTCTTAAATTCATTTCTGCAAAAGGCGCAACTGTTTTGGCTATAACACCTGAAACTGCCGAAAACGTGCAAAAAACCATTGAGAAAACAAAGGCAACTTTTTCTATTATTGAAGATAAAAAGCTTTCAATAATGAAAAGCTATAAAGTAAATTTTGCTGTAGATGAAAATACCATCGCAAAGTATAAAACCTATGGAATTGATTTTGATAAAGCCAATGGCAGTAATTCAAGCAATTTGCCTGTGCCTGCCACCTATATTATTGGTAAAAATGGCAAAATAAAATATGGTTTCTTTGATGTGAATTATACAAAACGTGCATCGGTAAAAGATATTATAAATCATTTATAACTTTTGCAGCATTACAAAAAGTTCTGAACCTTTTCTTTGGCGGATAGAATTGTAGCATTCATCCATTATTTTTATTTCGAACTTATCTTTAAATAATAGATGATATTCAGCTTTGCTACCGCTAAAAGGTGGACCACCCTCAAATACTCTGTTAAAAAGTACTCCGATTAACTTACCATTCACTTTTAAAAGTCGGTTCATTTTGTCAACATAATTTATTCTTAAAGACGGATCAATAGCACAAAAGAAAGTCTGTTCAACAATTAAATCAAAGTTTTGATTTAGAGTAAAAAAATCACCGCAAATAATAATTATTTCTTTGTTTAGAAAAGCTGCAAACTTTTTTTTTAGTTTATCAACAGGCTGAGGAGAAATATCTATTAATGTAATATTTTTAAATCCCTTTTGAAGAAGATAATCTGCTTCATAAGCGTTTCCACAGCCGGGGATAAGAATAGAAATGTTCTTGTTAGTCATCTGATCAAAATATTCTTTTAAAGGAGATGAAACCTCCCCCATATCCCATCCTGAATCGTTGCGCTTATATCGACTGCTCCAGTAATTTTCGTTAAATAACTCAGGTTGTTTTTTCACTGTGTTTTACGTTTACTGAAATATTATTTTTACTCCATTGTATTTTCTTTACAAAAGCTTGCTGCCTAACGTTACAATCTGTTTTTATGCATATTGCGCAACTGAAATTCATGCAGGCATCTGAGTGTACAAAAATTTCTAAAGAGTCGCCATATTCCTTTCTAAGTAACCCTGTAAGTTCATCAATTTCATGATGAGCTTCGTATACATTAAAATACCAGGGCACTGTTAAATGGGCATCTAAATGCAGCAAAGCACCATATTTTATTATGCGCAGATTGTGCATGTCAACCCAATTGGCACCCCTGTTTTTATTAAGTGTTGCAATTAATTGCGTCAACAAACTTTCATCCGCCTCGTCCATTATTCCCGCAATAGAACTGCGGATAATTTTATAACCGGTGTATGAAATAATCAAAGCAAAAAGAATAGCCACAGCACTGTCTATCCAGTAAATATTTGTGAAGTAAAGAAGAATTAATCCTACAATTATTCCGGCAGTTGTATAAGTATCGCTCTTTAAATGTTTACCACTGGCAACTAGCGGCAAAGAATTGTTTTTTTTACCAACCCGTTCGCAAACAATACCCGCAACATAATTTACTACTGCAGTTATTACAATCAACAATATTCCCCAGTCAAGTTTGTGTACTACTCCCGGAGAATTTAAATTCTTTGAAGCACCATATATTATAAGAATACCAGCCACAAATATTAATGTACCTTCTACAGCAGATGAAATAAATTCTACTTTACCGTGACCATAAGGATGATCCTTGTCTTTAGGCCGGGCTGAAACTATCAGGCTATAAATACCCAATGCCCCTGCAACTATGTTCACAATACTTTCCAGCGCATCTGTAAGAATGGCTACAGAATGTGTGATTAAGTAAGCTGTTATTTTTATAAGAAACAACAGTACCGAAAGAATGGCAATTCTCTTTTGAATTTGTAAATTTTGGGAGCGTGCTTGCATGTGTAACAAAGATAAGGGAGGTATGTTTATGTGTAATAATACAAGAAGCAACACAGGCCCATTAGTTTTACATGAAGAACTTGCCTAAAAATAGAAAAAGATTAATATAATTCTTTAAGATTATTTTTTACGGTTAGCAACAACAATCACAAAATCTGCCATAGAAAATACTATAACATACAGCAGTTGTCAATCAAATTCAGACAGTACAATTTAATAAAAATTTAAACCGATTTTAAAAGGAGAAAAAGTAAAACCATAATTGTATTATTATAAAATAACAAAACCAGAATGTAAAACAGCAATTTCTGATACTGTAGACAGCAAAAAAATTCGCAAAAATATTATCAGCACTTCAAAAAATATTAGAAACTTCTTTACAAGAAAATGAAAAGACGATTACCTTTTTTATAAATTAGGAGGAGTGTAACAGCTTTATTATTTCGTGTCTTGGCTGAGGTTATATAAATTAAGACCGCAAAGTTTTAGCAAAAAAGTATCCTTGGGTACTAGTTGCTGAAAAATAATGAAAGTATGAAACTTAGCATAATGTTAGGCAAAGCCGTCTGTAAAATATTAAAAATTTACCTCCCCTATTTAGGAGCGTATAATTTAACAACACCAATTAATCGATTACTTAAAACAGTTACAATGGATCTTATGGCAATTGTCATAAAAAAGCCTCCATTTAAACAGAGGCTATTTTATGAAATATTTTATAAATACTATTGTTTTATAATGGTACTGATTTTTATACCATTTATTTTTATCATATAATTACCCGGAGCAAGGTTTGCAGGCAGATTTAGCTGATACCTATTTGAACCTTTGGCTGCCATGTAACTGCTGTTTAAAATTCTGCGGCCATTTAGATCAATCAATTCAATAAATTTCCTTCCACCCACGGCATCAGTAAACGTTACGGTTGTTTGGTCTCTTACAGGATTTGGATAAACGCTGTTGTTGCTGATACCGATGTTGTATAGTAGTGCGCCTGATGTTGCCGCAGCAGGGGCAGTAGAGGCAGCAACGATACCTGCAACACTTGTACCACCACCAACACCGACTGCGTCCCATGCATTTTTTGTTTGTAAAGCCTCATTGCTGCCAATACCGTATAAGTCTTCAGCAGACTTAATAGAAAAAGTTCTTGCATTGGCATAGTTGGAAGAGGATACCAGATAAGTAGTTAAAGTTCTGTAAGCAATTGCTTGGGCTTTGGGCATTCCTATACCGGTAACATTGTAAACAAAACCTTTATCATTTGTATGGTTGATGCCACTTCCTATGGTTAGCAAGTAATACCAAAAATTGAGTACGCCACTATTCGTATGTACACCACCATTATCTGATGTGCCTGTGTACCAATATGTTCCTAAATATGTATTTGGTTGTTGGTAAGCTTTTGGATCGCTCATAGAGCGGATGATATAAAAATCTCCTCCGATCAGCCAGTCGTGTTGAACAGGCCTTGCAAACCATTCTATAGAAGTACCGAATACATCGCTAAAGCCTTCATTGAGTGCACCTGATTCATTGCTGTAGTTAAGCTTCGCTGTAAAAGAAGTAAGGCCATGTGTAATTTCATGACCGCAAACATCTATGGCAGTTAAAGGTTTAAAATTATCTGTAGAATTTCCGTCGCCGTAAGTCATTCTGCTTCCATCCCAGAAAGCGTTAAAATAGTTTTTGTTGTAATGCACATAACTTTTAATGGCAAAACCCAGATTGTCAATACTGTTTCTATTAAAATTTTGCTTGTAAAAATCGTAGGTTTTCTCTGCTCCCCAATGCGCATCGGTTGCATATTGATCCAGGTTGCTGTTCACATTATTCCAGTAATTATCAGTGTCGGTAAAGTCAACCGCACGGTTGTAATTGGTGCCTTTTTGCAAATTGTAAGTCTGTATGCCAAGGCCACGGCCGGTTTCTCTAAGGCGAAAAGACCCGCTGACGTTTTGTGTAGCAATATTTTGTGTTGCACTATACCCTGTAAGTGCTGAAGCGGTGACATCAACATCATGTATTAAGTCGTTTGATGCTAGTATACGGCCGTTATCTGCATCTACATAAACCATTTTGCGGCTAAGAGGCATCTCTGCATATATATCAAATTTGTAAGCAAGCTTAGGATGTGCCCTTTCATTTTCTCCTGCAATATTATAATACACCATAGTAGCTGAGGGGAAAAAGCTGGCTTTAACATTTCCCGATTCATTTTTTATAAATGCCTCCTCTTCTGCATCCTGCCATTTGTATAAATTTGCCCCTATAAAACGCATCGCATTTGCCAATGCATTGTTTTCGGTAATGCTTGTTTTGATACCAATTTGATTACCTGTATTGTTCATCCAATGCCCATTTTGCGAGATCACTTTACCATTTTTTACATGACTGATGTAAATACTGTTTTCAACCGGAATATTATTAATTAATTGTTGCAGTCGGTAGTGGGTTGTTCCATTTAAATCATTCTCTTTACCGATAATAGCTGCATCTGAAAAAGAAACCTGGTTTTTGTCTGAAACAATAACCGCTTTGTTATTAAAATAAGGCGCTGAACTTGAAGCGAACTCAATGTATTCAGGAGATTCTCCAAGCTTACCTTTAATAACTTTAGATGCTACCTGAGCATATCCTTGAAAAGACATAAAAGCAAATATGCCTGCGTAAATAAAATTCTTTTTCATAAATTAATATTTAAATAAAGAAATAAATTTACCAACTATTTATAGAATTAAAAAATAATATAAATTTTTAAAGTATAAAAAAGAAATTCTGAAAGCCTGCTGATAAAATTAAATAAAAAAAGCCATCAGTTGATTTTGTCCCAACATTATAACAAAGACTTTATTATTGGGAATAGCATTAAATCAAAAAAAATTAATGCATCGTATAGAAATGAAAATACCTTTCCGAATATGATACATTAGAATGTAAAGTATGAAGTTAGAAAATCATATATAAATTTTTTAAATTATAAAAAATAGAAAAAATATTAATATAAATACGTTGGCGGACTTAATGAGCCAACGTATGCTTTACCCTGCCTGGAGGTTCGTTATATATAAATTTGTTTAAAAACTGTAAAACTATCAATCCAGATATTTTGGCTAAAACTCTAGATCTAAAACCAGTAAAAGATTTAGCATAATTGCGCTGCATCATTAACCGGTCACACAACTGATAAAAAACAGTCTCAATTCTTTTTCTCGCATTTTTAAAATCAACATTGTTGGCTTTTGTTCTTTTTGATTACTTCTAAATGGAACTTCTAATTAAATACCGGCTGTTTCAAACAAGTTGATTTGTTGTTACCTCCTGATGCATCCTTTGCCGCCAATAATTAAGCAATTGCTGAACAATTCTTTTACATCTTTTAAGTAGTTTACATCATATACACATTCCTTTGTTAGATCCAGTGATTTTATTACCCCGACCGAAGAACAAACACTATATAATTTATAGCCATCAAAATATTTTTTCTGCGACGAACAATAGTCTTTATCGGGTTAATGGTGGTTTGATTCTTTACCCATTTTATTTCTTTGTTCTCTTGATATCTTACATATTTCCAACGGCATTGAATCTGTTGCAACATATCAGCGTGTTCGTTAATAGGCTCTGTCATTAAATGCTGAACACATTCTGTCTTTCTAAACGATAATTTTTTACGAACATCGTACTGACTCCTGCTAATCAAATTTTCAAAATTATTTAAGTACTCGATGTTAAATTTTAAGAGCAAATAATTTTCACTATCAATACCTGGACATTCTGCTGTAAAACTTAAAACTATGACTTCAATTTCAGAAAGTTTTGCTACACTATCAGATCTTAAATAGTTGCCTTTTTCATTTATTTAATTACCAATAATTCCTTTTAAAACGTCAGGAATTTTTATGAAATTCATACGGATATTGTGCATGTTATTTTAGAAAGTTTAGTCACTAACTAAAACTGCTGCTGAGCATATTTGTCCCACTTTTTTAAAAAATAACTCCGGCAACGAGTAATTCCTTAATCTATTTATGACCGCCTCAAACCTATTTATTTATCATTTTGGGAAACTTTAAACAGGTTTAAATACTCTGAAGGAAAGTAAAATTGAAAACTGAAATTGAAGGGCTGGCGGATAGCGGTGAAAAGCCCACAGTGCAGCGAAGCGCAACGAGGACTTGTAGCGAATAGCTGCAACAAATGAACATTTTTGTTAGAAGTCCACATCCCCAAAACAAAGGAATGAAACTGCGTAAAGGCAATTTATAGAGGCCAAACCCTTAGATTTGCAGCACAAAAAAATAACTATGAATTTTCAACTTTCTGAGGAGCAGCTAATGATACAACAGGCTGCAAGAGATTTTGCAATAAATGAATGTTTACCGGGTGTTATTGAAAGAGATGAACACCAGACTTTTCCGAGAGAACAAATAGAAAAACTGGCTGATCTTGGTTTTATGGGTATGATGGTAAAGCCTGAATACGGTGGAAGTGGACTTGATACGATGAGCTATGTAATTGCAATGGAAGAAATTAGTAAGGTAGATGCAAGCGTGAGTGTTTGTATGAGCGTAAACAACAGTTTGGTTTGTTATGGTTTGCAGGAATACGCAAATGAAGAACAAAGACAAATTTATTTAAAACCGTTGGCACAGGGAAAAAAAGACGGTGAATTATATATTGGAGCATTTTTGTTGAGTGAGCCGGAAGCCGGTAGTGATGCTACGTCGCAACAAACCACTGCAGAAGATAAAGGTGATCATTATTTATTGAATGGTGTAAAAAACTGGATAACCAATGGTAACAGCGCAAGTGTTTATCTGGTAATTGCGCAGACAGACATAAGCAAAGGAAGCCGAGGAATAAATGCTTTTATTGTAGAGAAAAAATGGGCAGGTGTAGTTGTTGGCGCCAAGGAAAACAAACTTGGTATTAGAGGTAGTGATACGCACACTATTTTATTTAGCGACGTAAAAGTGCCTAAAGAAAACAGAATTGGCGAAGACGGTTTTGGTTTTAAGTTTGCCATGAAAACCCTTGCGGGGGGCAGAATTGGTATTGCTGCACAGGCTTTGGGAATTGCAAGTGGTGCTTATGAACTTTCTTTAGCTTACAGTAAAGTAAGAAAGGCATTTAAGACAGAAATAATGAACCACCAGATTATTCAGTTTAAGCTGGCAGATATGGCTACTAAAATTGAAGCTTCCCGTTTACTTTGCCTTAAAGCTGCATGGGAAAAAGATGAGCATTTGGATTACACTTTGAGCAGCAGTATGGCAAAAGTATTTAGCAGCGAAACCGCTATGTGGACCGCTACAGAGGCTGTGCAGATACACGGCGGTTATGGTTTTGTAAAAGAATACCATGTAGAAAGAATGATGAGAGATGCAAAAATTACTCAGATTTATGAAGGTACGAGTGAAGTGCAGCGTATCGTAATTGGAAGAAGTATATTGAAATAGTACAGAAGAATTTGGTATTTAATATTGAGACAGAAGTCATAAAATTTTGATGATACTAATTTAAGAAAAGTACAAACGATTAGATGTTTGTACTTTTTTTGTGTATATAAAAGTATAATTTACGAATCTCAATGGTTAACAATTAATACTTAATACTTTTACAATCTCAATACTCAATACTAACTACTCAATACTAACTACTCAATTCTAGATATGTCCATTATTCAAATAGAAAATTTAAGAAAAGCTTACGATACAAATTATGTATTAAAAGGAATTAATCTTAATATTGAAGCCGGACAGATTGTAGGATATATTGGCCCTAATGGTGCTGGTAAAAGTACCACCATTAAAATACTTTGTGGTATTACCAGCGATTTTGAAGGAAACGTTTCTGTGTTGGGTTTAGATGTAAGGAAAAATCCTATTGATGTAAAACAAAAAATCGGTTACATACCTGAACTTGCTGCATTGTATGAAGTGCTTACTCCTGTTGAATACCTACGCTTTAGCGGAAAATTATATAACCTGGAAGATGATGTGATTACTAAAAAGACGAATGAACTGTTGCGTTTATTTGATCTGCAGGACAAAGCAAATACTCGAATGACGAGTTACAGTAAGGGCATGAAACAAAAAGTTTTGCTTATCAGTGGTCTTATACACAATCCAGAAATAATTTTTCTTGATGAACCTTTAAGCGGGCTGGATGCAAATGCAGTAATACTTGTAAAGGAAATATTAGCACAGTTAAAAAAAGCGGGTAAAACAATATTTTACAGTTCACATATTATGGATGTTGTTGAAAAAATAAGCGACAGAATTGTTATTATTGACAAGGGAGAGGTAAAAGTTGACGGTAGTTTTGAAACGCTGAAAGCCAATGCACACTTGGGTTCTCTTGAAAATATTTTTACTGCACTTACCGGTGGCAATGAACAGCACCAAAGTACCGCCAATGAATTTATAAATGTTTTAAACAGCTAAAATGGATAAATTAATTTTACGCTTTGTCCTTTTTTTTGCAAAAACATTTTTAAAAAAGGATGTTGATTTTGAAAAATTAAAAATCATTACGGAAACCAAACTGATCATGGACAGGCGCCGGGTGCGTGTAACCATGAAGAAGCAGACCAATAAAGAACCCAACAACCAATTGTTGATGACGTTGATTGTGTATTCTATTATGGGTTTGTTTATCGGCATACTGGTGCTTACTTTAAAAGAAATTGTAATGACCATGACGATCATACATTCTTATATATTGTTCATGATGGCCATGACGCTCATTACGGATTTCAGTTCTGTATTATTAGATACCACAGATAACCAAATCATACTCCCCCGACCTGTAAATAGTAAAACTTTTTTTGTGGCTAGGCTTGTACATATTCTTGTTTATCTTTTACAGTTTACGCTTGCACTTGCTTTGTTTCCTATAATTTTCATTTTTATTGGATATGGTATTCTTGTTGGGTTTGCATCGCTTATTACAATATTACTTACGGTAATGTTTGCTGTTTTTATTACATATCTCCTTTACGGTTTGATATTAAGAATAAGCAGCGAAGAAAAAATCAAAGATATTATCAGTGGCTTTCAAATAGTAATGACAATTATTTTTGCAGTCGGTTTTCAGGTGATACCGAGGCTTATTAATATGGAGAATCTAAAAGTTTCTATGCCCATTCATTGGTATACTTATCTACTTCCTCCTATGTGGATGGCAAATACTTTGCAGGCTGTGCAACAGCTGAGGATTGATGGCCCTCACTTTATAATGATTTTACTTGCTGTTGCATTTCCCGTTTTTACTTTTTGGATTATGATAAAATTCCTGGCGCCATCATTTGCAAAAAAAATAGCAGCCATGGGCAATGACGGTACCCAAGAGGAAGTTGTTTTAAACAAAGCAGGTAAGCAAGTAAAAGGATTATCAGAAAAAATAGCTCCGATAATATGTGTAAATAAAACCGAACAGGCAGGCTTTGAATTAGCTTGGAAAATGACTGCAAGAGATAAAGGCTTTAAAATTCAGTTTTATCCAAGTCTGGCTTAC
>JAYUZL010000301.1:0-2442 GCA_043751875.1 Ferruginibacter sp. | reverse complement strand
CGATCTTTTTTCCGTGACTGGCTCACTGCCATCAGGCCTTTAATAGATATTCCAATTTCGCTGGTAGCAACTTTTTTCATCATGTATATTTCGGGTTTTTCAATAAACATCCTAACACTATTGGGTATTGTTTTGGCTACAGGTTTGGTGGTAGATGATGGTATTGTTGTAACAGAAAATATATTTAGAAAATTGGAGGAGGGTTTGCCCATAAAGCAAGCTGCATTGGATGGCAGTAAGGAGATTTTCTTTGCAGTAATTTCTACTTCCATAACATTGGCAATTGTTTTTTTGCCGGTAATATTTTTAGAAGGTTTTATAGGAAGACTTTTTCGTGAATTTGGTATTACACTGGCTTCTGCTGTGCTAATTTCCGCATTTGTATCACTCACCATTACTCCTGTTTTAAATGTTGTGCTGCGCAGAAAAAAATCGCTACATGGAAAGTTTTACTTGAAAACAGAACCATTTTTTACGGGAATGGAAAATGGTTATAAAAATTTATTGAATGGCTTTTTAAAAGTAAGATGGATTGCATGGGTGATAATTGGTGTTTGTGCAGCAATGATATACTTAATTATGGGAACGCTGCAAAGCGAAATTGCGCCGATGGAAGATAGAAGCAGCATACGTTTTAGTGTATCTGCACAAGAAGGAACAAGTTACAGTAAAATGCAAAATATATCTGATGAAATTGCCAATTATCTGTATGATTCTATACCCGAAAGGGATTTTGTATTTGCCCGAACTCCTGCAGGACCCGTAAACAGCTCACAGCCAAGGCTCGCATTGGTACCACCGTCAGAAAGAAGGCGTTCGCAAGATCAGATTGCAAATGATCTTAACCGCAAAATGGGTAGGTTTAATGAAGCAAAAGTTTTTGCAATTCAGGAGCAAACAATTGCTGTTGGTGCAGGTTCACGTGGTGGTTTGCCGGTTCAGTTTGTTCTGCAAAATCAGGATCTGGAAAAAATAAAAAATATCATTCCTACATTTTTGGAAGAAGCGAAAAAAGATAAAACATTTTCTAATGTTGATGTCAATTTAAAATTCAACAAGCCTGAAATTTCCTTAACCGTAGATCGGATGAAAGCCAAAGATCTTGGTCTTTCATCGAAGGATATTGTTAGTGCCATACAAGCTGCGTTTAGTGGCGGCAGGCTCGCATATTTTCTTCGAAACGGCTATCAATACTCAGTTATAGCACAGGTAGAAAGAAGTGAAAGAAACAAACCGGAAGATATTTCTAAATTATATGTAAGAAATAATAAAGGCCAAAGTATTCCTTTAAGTGAAGTTGTAAAACTGGAAGAAACCAGCAGTCCGCCGAGTCTGTTTCACTTTAACCGGTATAAAGCTGCCACCATTTCTGCATCGCTAGCAGAAGGAAAAACAATTGGTGATGGTATAAAATCTATGCAGGATATTTCAAAAAAACTGCTGGATGAAACTTATCAGACAGCACTGAGTGGACCATCAAGAGATTATGCAGAAAGTAGCAGTAATATTGCCTTTGCATTTGGGCTGGCACTTATACTTATTTATCTCGTATTGGCTGCACAGTTCGAAAGTTTTATAGATCCTTTTATTATTATGCTCACAGTGCCCCTTGCGCTTGCAGGTGCTTTACTAAGTCTTTGGATTTTCGGACAAACCTTAAATATTTTCTCTGAAATTGGTATGATCATGCTCATTGGTCTCGTAACAAAAAACGGCATTTTAATTGTAGAGTTTGCCAACCAAAAAAGAGAACAGGGTTTATCTAAAGCCGAAGCGGTTGTAGAAGCATCAAGACAAAGATTGCGGCCAATTTTAATGACGAGTCTTGCAACATCATTTGGTGCGTTACCCATAGCGTTAAGCCTGGGCGCTGCAGCTGCAAGCCGTGTTCCAGTAGGTATTGTGGTGGTAGGTGGAATTATATTTTCGCTTATTCTTACGCTTTTTGTAATACCAGCAGTGTATACTTTTTTAAGCGGTAAACACAAACACGAAGCAAAAAAAATTGAGATTACAGATTAGTTTTAAAACTTTACTAACTGTTAAAACACTGTTGAGGATTTAGCAGAATAATGATAAAATATAAATTAAAAAAAAAGAATTTGGGGCTGTTAATTTCATACCATTTATCAACATGTGTTCCGGCTATTCGCTGCAATCTTTTATGTTTGCTGCGCATACATAAAAGTATTTTCGCTGCTATCCGGCAGCCTTTCATCGGTAAATTATTAATTAAACAATAAAACCAACACTTCAATTACAATAATCCAATTCATAATTAAAATGGACAGAAAACTTATCATATTTAGTTTACTAATCTTGTCACTAACCAACACTTTAAAAAGTTTTTCGCAAGATACTTTGCGTTTACCCGAAGCCATAAACCAGGCACTTAAAAAAAGTCTAGACATTACTATAGCAAAAAATAATATAGAAGCTGCA
>JAYUZL010000300.1:0-2932 GCA_043751875.1 Ferruginibacter sp. | reverse complement strand
TAGGTTATAATGTTCAGCAACGTCATGCGGTAAAGTTATAGAATGTCTTATCTTCGAAAAATAAAAGATGTAAAATGAATTTTGAAACTATTCTATTTGAAGTTGAAAACGGCACCGCAATAATTACAGTTAATCGCCCTGAAAAGCTAAATGCGTTAAACAAAAATGTGTTTACAGATTTAGATGATGCGGTGAGTGAAGTATTAAATAATGACGAAATAAAGTCAGCCATTATTACTGGTGCCGGTCCAAAAGCTTTTGTAGCAGGAGCTGATATAAGTGAGTTTGGTGGATTAAGTTTAGCAGAGGCAATGGCATTGTCTAAACGTGGACAGGATATATTTTTAAAAATAGAAAACAGCAATAAACCCATTGTGGCGGCTGTAAATGGATTTGCATTGGGTGGCGGCTGTGAGCTTGCAATGGCTTGCCACTTTAGGCTTTGCAGCGATAATGCAAAGTTTGGACAGCCAGAAGTTAACCTTGGCTTAATACCAGGTTATGGCGGTACACAACGTCTTACGCAATTGGTAGGTAAAGGAAAAAGTATGGAGTTACAAATGACCGGTTCTCTTATAGATGCTGCTGAAGCGTTTAGACTTGGACTTGTAAATTATGTAACCAATTCAAAAAATCTGATTTTAAAAACAAAAGAAATTGTTCAACTAATACAAACCAAAGCTCCTTTTGCTGTTGGTAAAATAATTGAGTGTATTAATATTGCTGTGGAAAATAACAGTACTTACACAAATGGCAAGAGTGGCTATGACAAAGAAGTAGAATCGTTTGGTGAATGCTTTGGTACAGAAGATATGAAAGAAGGAACGACTGCATTCTTGGAAAAAAGGAGGGCAATTTTTACAGGAAAGTAGCTATTTTTTCAACAATTCAAACCAGCAAATTCGAATTTAATTGACGATTATACAACGCAAGTTTTTACTCCAAGATTTTTATAACTTTTACAAAATGTATTTTATAATACCCTGAAAAATTATTGATAATAACTCCGACATTTTTCCCCGAAGCTGAATGAATAAATTGAAGCAATTCTCCACCTGTTGTTATAATGCCCATATGCCCAACTACACCAGTTGCATTATCCGAACCAGTAAACAAAATAATATCTCCGGGTTTTGCATTTTTGATATCAATTTCTGTACCCTCATCAGTAAAGTTCACAGATGATCGTGGTGCTTTTACATCGAAATGGTTAAACACTACTGTGATAAAACCTGAGCAATCAAGTCCATTTTCAGGAATTGCCGAAGCGAGTTTGTATGGTGTACCGAGAAATGTTTTTGCATAATTTACAAATTCTTTTCTGTCAATCGTTAAAAACGATGTAAACGCTTTTGCTCGTTTAGTAGCGGAGCGTACAGGTATATTTCCTAAATTGTTAGTAGTTTCTGGCGATGGCGTTTTAGTAGCTTTTTTTAAAGAACTACAAGCTGACAGCAATAAAGAAAATAAAATAATAGCGGGTAAAATTTTAATCATCCATGTGTTTTTAACACAAATTAATTAAGAAATCTGAAAAACTATTTTTGTTCATAGTATTTGTTGAATCATTAACCAAATAATAAGCAAAACTGAATTGCCCGATTGATCTTACAATCGTTTGCTATATTTGCGCATCTTTAAAAACTCAATACTTTATACAATGGAATACAGAATAGAAAAAGATACAATGGGCGAGGTAAAAGTACCTGCAGATGCGTACTTTGGCGCTCAAACACAGCGTAGCATTGATAATTTTAAAATAGCACAGGATATAAATAAAATGCCAATAGAAATAATAAAGGCATTTGCTTTTTTAAAAAAAGCGGCAGCACTTACCAATAAAGATGCTGGTGTTTTATCACAGGAAAAAAGTAATTTGATAGGCAAAGTGTGCGATGAAATATTAGAAGGAAAACTGGATGATTATTTTCCGTTGGTGGTTTGGCAAACCGGTAGTGGTACCCAAAGCAATATGAATGTAAACGAAGTGGTCGCATACCGTGGGCATGTTATAAACGGCGGTAACCTTGCTGACAAAGAAAAGTTTCTTCACCCAAATGATGATGTAAATAAAAGCCAGAGCAGCAATGATACTTTCCCCACTGCCATGCACATTGCGGCTTACAAAATATTGAACGATATAACAATACCGGGCATAAAAAAATTAAGGAATACACTTCATGCAAAATCGCAGGAGTATATGCATGTGGTAAAAATCGGTCGCACTCATTTTATGGATGCTACGCCCCTTACTGTCGGGCAGGAATTCAGTGGCTATGTATCTCAACTTGACCATAGTTTAAGATCAATCAACAATGCATTGCCTCACCTTAGCGAACTGGCTTTGGGCGGCACGGCAGTTGGTACAGGTATTAATACACCGGCAGACTATTCAGAGAATGTTGCGGCACATATTGCAACACTTACCGGGTTACCTTTTATAACTGCAGAAAATAAATTTGAAGCCCTTGCTGCGCACGATGCTATTGTAGAAATGCATGGTGCACTTAAAATGGTTGCAGTTAGTTTAATGAAAATCGCAAATGATATAAGAATGTTATCAAGCGGACCAAGAAGCGGCATTGGAGAAATATTTATTCCGGATAATGAACCTGGTTCATCTATTATGCCGGGCAAAGTAAACCCCACACAATGTGAGGCTTTAACCATGATAGCTGCTCAAGTTATGGGTAACGATGTCACCATCAGCATCGGTGGCAGCAATGGTCATTTTGAATTAAATGTTTTTAAACCGGTTATGATTTTTAATTTTTTACACAGTGCAAGACTAATAGGAGATGGATGTGTTTCGTTTAATGATAAATGTGCTATAGGCCTTGCGCCTATTGAAGCCAATATAAAAAAACATGTAGATAATTCATTGATGCTTGTAACAGCGCTTAATACAAAAATTGGTTATTACAAAGCTGCA
>JAYUZL010000299.1:0-11575 GCA_043751875.1 Ferruginibacter sp. | reverse complement strand
TTCCCTTCTTCTTTTATAAAGCAATATGGCAACAGAAACAAATGCAGAAACGGTAAAAAGAATTTTGTTAACCCTTTTGTACGATGATATTTTTTTTGTTGATATGAAGGTTAAACCCACCAATAATATAAAGATATTTTTGGATGCGGATAGCGGGCTTGGAATTGAAAAATGCATAAAAATAAATCGCAGGCTTTACAGACAGGTCGAAGAAATGGGCTTTTACCCGGAAGGAGATTTTTCTTTGGAAGTATCTAGTCCCGGAATTGATGAGCCCCTCAAAATGCTTCGTCAGTATGTAAAAAACGTCGGCAGACCGGTAGAAGTAACATTAAACGATGATACAATAATAGAAGGTGTTTTATTGGAAGCAACGGAAGACAATATTATACTTGAGCAGACTGAAAGCAAGAACAAAAAAGCAGTAACCATACAAATTCCCGTTTTGTTTACAGATATTAAACAAACGGTGGTACAAATAAAATTTTAATAACAAAACCCATGCATGCGGGGCAGTAAACGTTAGCAGGCAAGGAATATGGCAAGTATCAATTTAATAGAATCCTTTCAGGAATTTAAAGAAGCAGAAAATATTGATCGCCCAACACTGATGAAAGTGATGGAAGATGTTTTTAAAACACTTATCCGTAAAAAGTACGGCAGCGATGATAATTTTGATGTTATTGTAAATGACCAAAAAGGAGATTTGGAAATTTTTCGTCGCCGTACTATTGTAGATGATGATGATCTTTACAATACCCTTACAGAAATTGAACTTAAGAACGCTATCTTAATTGAGCCGGATTATACAGTAGGTGAAGAATTGTATGAAGAAGTAGATATACAAAAAGAATTTGGGCGTCGTGCAATATTGGCAGGTAAACAAACACTTGCAGCCCGCATTGGCGATTTAAAGAAAAATATTCTTATAAAAAAATACGAAGAGCGTGTTGGTGAAATAGTAAGTGGCGAAGTACATCAGGTATGGAAAAAAGAGGTATTAATTTTAGATGAAGATGGCAATGAAATGTTGTTACCAAAGTCAGAACAGATTAATGCTGACTATTTTAAGAAAGGTGAAACGGTACGTGCAGTTGTAAAGAAAGTAGAATTAAAAAACAGCCAGGCAATTATTATTCTTTCCCGCACAAGTCCGGTATTTCTTGAAAAACTTTTAGAAATTGAAGTGCCTGAAATATTTGACGGTCTGATTGTTGTTAAGAAGATTGTTCGTGACCCGGGAGAGCGTGCAAAGGTTGCTGTAGAAAGCTATGATGACCGAATTGATCCTGTTGGTGCATGTGTGGGTATGAAAGGAAGCCGCATACACGGTATAGTGAGAGAATTAAAGAATGAAAATATCGATGTTATTAACTGGACTGCCAATACACAATTGCTTATTCAGCGCTCTTTAACTCCTGCAAAAATTACAAGTATAGATCTTGATAACGAAAAGATGCATGCTAAGGTTTATTTAAAACCAGATCAGGTATCACTTGCAATTGGGCGCCGTGGTGTAAACATTAAACTTGCATGCGAATTAACAGGATATAATATTGATGTATTTAGAGATAACGAAGGAGAAGAAGATGACTTCGATATTGATTTGGAAGAATTCTCCGATGAGATTGAACCATGGGTAATTGAAGCGCTTAAAAAAGTAGGCTGCGATACCGCCCGTTCAGTATTAGATCTTACAGATGAAGAACTTGAAAGAAGAACAGATCTTGAAAAAGAAACAATTGCCGACCTTAAAAAAATCTTGAAAGAGGAATTCGAAAAAGAATAAAATAGGACGTATGAATTGATAAGAAAATATAAACAATAGAAAATTTTGTTTCACCAAAAATAGTGAGACAGCAAAAAGTAAGAATGTCAGAAGTAAATACACCCAGGCTGATGGCAGCCGCCAAAGAATTTAATATAGGTGCAAGCACCTTGATAGACTTTCTTGTATCTAAAAGTTTGAATGGAAGCGATGATTTAAAGCCAAACTCAAAACTTTCAGATGAAATGTACCGTGTGCTGCAAAGTGAATACCAGCAAGATAAATCTGCAAAAGAAAAAGCAGATAAAGTTGAGCTGATAAAGTCAAACGTTGCAGATCCAAAGAAGAAAAAAGACGAACAGGATCTTTCTTTTAAAAAGAAAGAAGAAAAGCCAAGAGAACTTCCTAAAGAAGAAGTAAAGGAAGTTCCACCTGTAGTTGTAAAAGAAAAAATAGAGAACATTCCTGCACCAGTACTACAAATTACCCCTGTAGAAATTCCCGTAGAAGAAAAAAAGGTTATCGAAACACCGAAAATTGAGGAACCTGTTCCGGTAAAGGAAAATGTTCCAACTGAACCTGAAAAACCTGCTCTTACAAAAATTGAAGCTCCGGAGTTGGAAGGACCTAAAGTCCTCGATAAAATAGATTTAAATGCAATAGACTCTTCTACCCGTCCTAAAAAAAGTACAAAGAAAAAAGAGGATGTTGTCACTGAAAATACAGAGAAGCCTGCGGAAGAAAAGAAAGATATTTTGCCCGAAGTCGGTCCGGTTATAGAGCCTGTTGTAACAAACGTACCAAAAGTGGTTGAAGCTGTTGAGGCAAAAGATACAGCTCCTGTTATCGAAAACATCCAAACTGCAAGACTAACGGGTCCAAAAATTATGGGTAAAATAAATTTACCTGTAGACAATGATACCCGACCTAAAAGAGAAGATATTAGTAAAAGGAAGAGAATTCCTATTCAGAAAAAACCTGGTACAGGAGTATTGCCTGATAACCGTGGACCAAGACCTATCAGTGATAACCGTGGCCCTCAAACGGGTGGTGGTGGCTACAATAGAGGTCCACAAACAGGAGGTCCTGGAGGGGCGCCCGGCGGTGTTCGAAGCCCTCAGCAAGGTAGTGGTGGTAACAGGTTTCAACGACCAGGTCAAAATACAGGCACACCTGTACGCAGAGAAGACAAGATAATTGATGCTAAAGAAATACAGGAAAAGCTGAAGCAGACGCAGGCAAAACTTGCAGGTGCCGGTGGAAGAGGAAAAAGTTCCAAAGCAAAATACAGAAAGGAAAAGAGAGACCTTTTTAACGAAGCCCAAAGCAACAGGCCGGATGATGGCAACAAGCTACAGGTTACAGAATTTATTTCTGTAAGTGAGTTAGCAGGTTTGATGGATGTAAGTTTTGCAGATATCATCAGCAAGTGTATGAACCTTGGTATCATGGTGTCTATCAACCAGCGTTTGGAAGCTGATGTTATTGAACTGGTAGCAAGCGAGTTTGATTATGAAGTAGAATTTATTGGAGTAGATGATGCAGCAGAGCTGGAAGTAGACAATGAAGTAGACGACCCGGCATTAATGAAGGATAGAGCACCGATTGTTACTATCATGGGTCACGTTGATCATGGTAAAACATCCTTACTGGATTATATAAGAAATACCAATGTAATTGCGGGTGAGGCCGGAGGAATTACCCAGCATATTGGTGCTTACGAAGTTACTTTGCCAAGCGGAAGGGCAATCACTTTCTTGGATACACCAGGTCACGAAGCATTTACAGCCATGCGTGCCCGTGGTGCAAAAGTTACAGATATTGCGGTGATTGTTGTTGCAGCAGATGATGCGGTGATGCCACAAACTAAAGAGGCAATCTCTCATGCACAGGCAGCAAATGTGCCGATGATATTTGCAATAAACAAAGTAGATAAAGATGGTGCGGATCCTGAAAAGATAAAGCAACAGCTTGCTGGTATGAATATATTGGTAGAAAGCTGGGGTGGTAAATTTCAAAGCCAGGAAATTAGTGCAAAGAAAGGTGAGAACATCGATTTGTTACTCGAAAAAATATTGCTGGAAACCGATATTCTTGAACTAAAAGCAAATGCTGATAAAGGTGCTTCGGGTACTGTAATTGAAGCATCGCTTGATAAAGGAAGAGGATATGTGGCTACAATACTAGTACAAAACGGTACATTGAAGCAAGGAGATATGATTGTATCAGGCCAGTTTTTTGGAAAAGTAAAAGCCATGTACAATGAACGAAATGTACGATCAGAAAAAGCACCACCATCTACACCTGTATTAATTCTGGGTTTAAATGGCGCACCTCAAGCAGGTGAAACATTTAAAGTATTTGCAAACGAAAGTGATGCAAGAGAAAACGCCTACAAGCGTGGGCAGATATTGCGTGAGCAAGGTATGCGTGCAAGAAAGCATATTACATTAGAAGAGATTGGTCGCCGTTTGGCTTTAGGAAACTTTAAAGAATTGAATGTAATTCTTAAGGGTGATGTGGATGGATCTGTTGAGGCATTAAGTGATTCACTACAAAAATTAAGTACAGAAGAAATTGTAATTAAAGTAATACACAAAGCAGTAGGTGCCATCACAGAAAATGATGTAAACTTAGCAGCAGGTTCAGATGCAATCATTATTGGTTTCAACGTTCGCCCAAGTATTCAGGCTGCTCGTTTGGCAGAAAATGAGTCTATAGAAATTAAAATGTATTCTATTATTTACAATGCTATTGAAGAGATTAAGAGCGCCATGGAAGGTATGCTTGAGCCTACAGTAGAAGAGAAAATTTTAGGTAATGTTGAGATAAGAGAGACTTACAAATTTGATAAAGCAACAGTGGCAGGTTGTACAGTGTTGGATGGTAAGATGGCCAGAAACAGCCGCATACGTTTGGTTAGAGAAGGTATCGTAATATTTACCGGAGAGCTTTCCAGTCTTAAACGTTACAGAGATGATGCGAAAGAAGTTACCAGTGGCATGGAGTGCGGTTTGGTAATTAAAAATTACAACGACATAAAAGTTGGAGATATTGTAGAAGCTTTTGAAGAAGTAGAAGTGAAGAGAACTTTGTAATAATTATGAGCAAATTTTTAATAATGCTTTATATAATTGCAGCACTAAACCTGCTGCAATTTTTTGTTAAATGAAGGCATAATAAGTCTTATCTATAGTCACAACCTTAACTTTGATGATGACAATTTTATAAAAATAATACATGAAAAAACGAATACTATTTACTGCCTGTTCTTTTTTAATATTGGTAACCGCATTTTCACAACCCAATAAAATAAATGCAGATAAAATTATAGGCGTAGTTGGCAATAAAATTGTTTTAAAAAGTGATGTTGACGATCGCTTACTTGATATGCAACGCCAGGGCGCTGAAGTACCAGCTAATGGCAAATGTTTTGTATTGCAGGATTTAATGGGTACTAAAACATTGGTATTGCAGGCAGAAAAAGATTCTTTGCCAGTAACGGATGAAGAAGTTGAAGGAGATGTTGACAATAGAATAAGAACCTATTTAAATCAGTTTGGCAGCAAAGAAGAACTTGAAAAAGTTGCTGGTAAAACTGTTTATCAATTGAAAGAAGATATGCGTGTTCCTATTAAGGATCAAAAACTGGCGCTCGCCATGCGCAATAAAATTGTAGATGGCATAAGGATAACTCCCAATGAAGTAAGAAATTATTTTTTAAAAATACCTACCGACAGTTTAACTTTTTACGAAACAGAAGTAGAGATAGGCCAGTTAATTGTTTTTCCAAAAGCGAGCAGAGATGCGGAAGATTATTGTAAAGAACAATTAAATGAATATAAAAAAGCCATTGAAAGTGGCAAAAAAGATTTTAGGCAGGCTGCGGCACAATATTCAGACGAGCCTAGTGCTAAAGAAAGATTTGGTCAAATGGAAATAAACAGGGAACAAAAAGACATTGATCCTACATTTATGGCCAAAGCGTTTACATTAAAGGAGGGGCAGATATCTAATCCATTTAAAAGCAAATTTGGTTATCACATCATACAGTCTGTTAGCAGAAATGGAAACGATGCTGTGGTACGCCATATTATTAAAATTCCTCAGGTTACCGCTGTCGAATTAAAAGAAGGCTTTGATAAACTTGATACTGTTCGTGCAAAACTTATTGCAGGCACCATTGATTTTGGCGGGGCAGTAAACCGTTATGCAGATGATGAAAACAGCAAATTTACAGCAGGGATGGTGCAGGGTCAGAACGGAACTTTTCTTACAATAGATCAATTAGACAAAGAGATTATACCAATACTTAAAAATTTAAAACCGGGAGGGTTTTCACAACCTGCCGAATATACTGACCCCTCAGGAAAGAAAGGTGTAAGAATAGTTTTTTTGAAAACACAAACAGAACCGCACAGAGAAAATATGAAAGATGATTATAGCAAAATTTCCTTACGTGCGTTGGAAAATAAAAAAGAAGTTGCCCTGGAAAAATGGTTTAGTAACAGACTGAGTTCGTACTATATTATGATAGACCCCGAGTTCAAAGATTGTGACACCATGAAGACTTGGGTTAACGCAATGAGCAAGAAGAAATAGGGGCTAGAGGAACGAGTAGGCCAGTGCCGATATATACCTGACGACGGACTATAGAAGAAAGAAATAAGACCGAGGACAAAAGATAGAAATGCCAGCTTTTAGAGGTTGGCATTTTCTTTAAATGTTTATCTTGTGGATACTAAAAAGCGCCTCTTATCCTCCCCGAAAGGCAGGGAAAAGAAAAGATTTGTTGTTGAAGAGCGGCAGGATAGAAGCGGAAAGCACGCAAGCGAGGAACGAGTGCGGACTTAAAGCGGATAGTCTGAACAAAAGTTTAATAAAGCAAGAATGTTTACCGCCCAAATATTCTTATTAAAAAGCAAAAATTTGATAGATAAAAAAAATATAGTAAATCAGGAAGAACAGGCAATATTGGTAGGTGTAATACAACCTGACCAAACTGAAAACCAGGTGAATGAATTTATAGATGAATTGGAATTTTTAGCTGAAACGGCAGGGGTAAAAACGGTTAAAAGGTTCACACAAAGGTTGAAGCACCCCGATGCAAGATCGTTTGTAGGAAAAGGGAAACTGGAAGAAATTAAAAAATATATTCTCAGCAAAGGAAATATTACGCTGGTAATTTTTGATGATGAACTTACAGGTTCTCAGATACAAAATATTGAGAAAGAAATAAATACCAGAACCATTGACAGAAGTGATTTAATACTTGACATTTTTGCAAGCAGAGCCAAAACTGCACAAGCTAGAACGCAGGTGGAACTTGCGCAATACCAATATATTCTGCCTCGCCTTAAAGGAATGTGGAAGCATTTGGAACGACAGGGTGGTGGTGTTGGTACGCGGGGACCTGGTGAAACGGAAATAGAAACAGATAGAAGAATAGTAAAAGATAAAATAAGTCTGCTTAAAAAAAGACTGGGAGATTACGACAGGCAGGCTATGACCCAGAGGCAGGAACGTGGTGAATTTATAAGAGTTGCGTTAGTTGGATATACCAATGTTGGTAAGAGTACCATCATGAATGGCCTTAGTAAAAGTGACGTATTTGCAGAGAACAAATTATTTGCGACCCTTGATACTACAACCCGCAAATGTGTATTTGAACAAACCCCTTTTTTGTTGAGCGATACGGTAGGTTTTATTCGCAAACTCCCTCACCATTTGGTAGAAAGTTTTAAAAGCACCTTAGACGAAGTGAGAGAAGCAGATGTATTGCTGCATGTGGTGGATATTGCGCATTCTCAATACGAAGAGCAGCTTGCAGTTGTAAACAAAACTCTTGCTGAGCTTGGCTGTACAGATAAACCAACCATCACCATTTTTAATAAAATGGATAAGTTTGAAAAAGTAACTTTTGATGAATGGCTGGAGGAAGGTGTGAAAGAAAATATTTTGAAAGAGTTGAAAGAACGCTGGGAAGAAAGCACAAAAGGCAACTGTGTTTTCGTATCTGCCCTAGATAAAAAGAACTTTGATGTATTAAGGCAAACGATTCTCCATAAAGTTAGAGAAATCTACCAGATAAGGTATCCATACAAAGCAGAATATTTTTATTAGTACGTTTGTGCAGATGGACAAAAAATACAAATGGTATAAAATTGCAGACAGCCTCGACGAAATTTTGTTTTCTGAAAGCGGACTTGCCGAATGGGAGGTGAATGGGAAAAAGATTTGTCTTTCTTTGTTTAAAGAAGAATTGTATGCCACTTCTCTAAAATGCCCACATGCGGGTGGTAATTTAAGCCATGGTTATGTTGATGCCACAGGGAATATTGTCTGTCCATTGCATCGCTATAAATTTTTGTTGCAAACCGGTAGAAATGTTTCAGGAGAAGGATACTATCTTAAAAGTTTTCCTGTAAAAAAAAGAGCCAGCGGTTATTTTTTAGGGGTAGAAGAAAGTGGAATGTTCAATTGGCTAAAATAATTACAATTATATTTGTTTTAGAGACAAAAATCTTTATTTTTGCATCCCGCTGAGAAATCGGAACGGAAATTCCTACTTAGCTCAGTTGGTTAGAGCATCTGACTGTTAATCAGAGGGTCGCTGGTTCAAATCCAGCAGTGGGAGCTGTAAATCAAAGAGTTATGAATGTTCATAGCTCTTTTTTATTTTATGCGACCTAAAATGTGACCTAAAGATCTTTTATTAATAAAAGCTTGTAAAAGAAAGAAAAAGAAAATAAAAGATTAAAAAACTAACGCAGCCTTAAAAAAGTGAATAATAACTATTAGGAACAAGACAAAACGATACAGCGGACAGACAAGGCTATTCAACAACAACCTAGATATTGAAAAATGATTTTTATAGCAGCCTCCAGACTTAGAATAAAATCTTTTGTCTATTTCCAAAATTCATAATTGCTAATGAAGCATCTGTTTAACAGTTGAAGAAAACTTTTGGCTTTTTAAGAGGATTGGAATTAATAAACAAGAATATTACCTTTTGGAAATTAGCAATGTGGGACATAGACGCTGACATGAAAGTGCTTCGTAATTCAGTACCACATAGAAATGCAATGCAAAATTACCTAATTGGTGACGAAGCGTCTTATGTTCATTGAACGCAGGAAGACTTTCAACTATCCGATTGAAAGATTGTAAATGAAAAAATGCTCACAGATGGGAGAACTGTAAAGTGAGAGTCCATCGGACAACCAGCTTTCTAAGTATTATCCTGAAATTAAGTGGACAATATTGGCAAGAAATTTTATGCCAGCTGGTAAAATTTAATGGACATAACAAAAACTAAACCTGACCATAACATTGCTATTTCTAAGAGTTGTACTATACATTGGAACAATCATTAGCAGTAATTTTCAATAATCTCATTCGATATAAGCAATGGCATGGCATTTGGACGTCAGCAATATCACAAAAAGTCCTATAAACCTCTATGGAAAACTTTAAATAATAAATAGCAGCTATAGCACACAATTTATATCAGTTGCTTATATAGAATTATTAACTAAAAGAAATATATATATAATTAAAGAGAAAAAAAGAAGAGCTATAGAAAATATTTTAATAGCAAGGTTTTTAGAGAAATATAAAGTAAGAAATCATTTATTTATATGCCTATGAAAATGGAGTACACTTATACAAGTGTATAAATAATTGTACAAAGTTTCATTACACCAAAAGACCACATCAAAACTTAGATTACAAAATACCCAATGTTCTGTATTAATATTTGATAGCTACCGAGTAATAAACACAAAAAGTAATAAAAAAAGCTAACATGACTTTTTAATTATGTTTGGGTAGTAGTTTATTTGAAATAAATCATTCTTTCGTACCTAGGCCAAGTAATACTTAGTCAATAAATATTTAATTAAAACAAAAATAATAAAACATGAAATCAAAATTTTGGCTTACAGAACCGGAGGATCATGACTTTCCTGCAGCATTCGATTACCTTGAATTATTATATCCTCCCAAATTAGCGAAGACAATTGTAACTCATTTGAAAACAAGCGCAACTGTTAGGAAGAAAGCAAAAGATATTTTAAGGGCAAGCGAATTGCCATTGCTTCCAAAAGATAATATTCATGTTACAGAAAACCTGCAAAGGGTAAAGAAGGGAAAAAAATTGTCGCCGATTCTATTGGTTAGCAATGGCAAATTGGTTATTGCTGACGGTTACCACAGATTATGTGCTATTTACTATTTATCAGAAGATCAGGAAGTTCCCTGCCGTCTGGTAAGTCAGGGTTAAGCATAAAATGAAATGTATATTAATTATAAAGCGACTGTAGGGTTGCTTTATTTTTTTAAAAAATTACTCATGGAAAATGAAATACTTATCCGTTTTTTATCGGCTACATTGTAAATGCTGAAAAGCAATAAAGTATTCAAAATGCAGGTTTTAGAACGATGATTTTGATTTCAATAGGTGCCTGTTTTCTACAATTAGGTCTACTAAGACAGAAATACCACTCAAACTGACCCACTTTACCAAAGGAATTTTATTCCTCAAATCAATATATTATCAACGGGCGATATGAGTCAAATCAATATGGAGGACTAGGTTTTAAAAGTGCGATATACCCCGACTGTATGCTAAAAATAAAATTATACGGTACTATTCATAATAAGGATATTGAAATTATCTTAAAAGCCGGTGATCACTAAAAGGCATGAGTAACTTAATAGAAATACACATAAGAAAATAATTGTATACAGTGCTCACTTTGTTGAATATGAATAGATTAATAGCTGTAAAAATAAATTGTCCGACAATTGAAAATGCTGGTGCGACAATACAAAATGACAGTGCTTAATACATTGACAGTGAGGGTATTAAAAATTAGGAAAAATGGTGAGTTTCGCATAATATTGTGTTAGCAGCTATATTTCTGCAACCATCAAACTTTATAATGACATCAAAAAAAATAATAGCGAAGTTTTTTACAATTACTTTATCATTTTTGATATTATTAATTATTGTTTCTTTTGTATCAAGCCCTGAGTTTGACTGTAGCAAAATTAGGACGGGAACTTTTTTTCAATATAAAAATGGTAATCAACTCTATTCAACAGTTATTCGACAAGACACATTACAAACAGAGATTAACAGTCAAACAGGTGATACTTCATATTGGAAAATACATTGGACAGACAATTGTACTTTTTCATGCAACTATATTTCCGGATTTAAATCTAAATCGAAAGAAGAATTAGACTTTTATAATCAATCAACTTTAGTTTTCAAAGTGAAAACAATGAACGACGAATATTATAATTACGATGCTGAATTAAAATTTAAGTCTCAATCAATGTCTTTTAGTGACACATTGTGGCGTCAAAGAAAATAAAAAGTTGGTAACTCATAGAAACTTTATTTTGACAGTTTCCTAAAAATAGACAGTTTATGGTTTACTTTTTTTTACTGTTTAGATAACTTCTACAAATTTCGACAGACCGTTTTTGTCATTTGCAGTTGGACAGTTTTCGATTTGGAGCAAATTTGTATTTCGACAAAGTTTTATGATTCAAAATGATTGCACTTTTTGACAAATACTTTTTATGCAATCCTTGACTTTATTTTCTTGCCTCAACCCTTTTGTGCTTTGACAAAGATCCAAAATATAGATTTACGTGGTAGCCAATACAGCTGCTAACAAAGGGTTTTGTGCAAGTGTGGCTTGAAGACGTAGCAATCAGCATCAACAACATAGCAGCAGTTGTACAAGCGGGAAAAGCAACGCTGAGCATTAGTTCTTATTATTTAACTTTATC
>JAYUZL010000298.1:0-2441 GCA_043751875.1 Ferruginibacter sp. | reverse complement strand
GGCACTGCACCACAACTTTTTTGAATAAAATATAATTGATCTCTTAATGCATCATCATTCATCATTAGTGCACCTTGTATAACATCGCTATGGCCACCAAGGTATTTTGTGGCAGAGTGCATTACTATATCTGCTCCAAGGTCTAATGGGTTTTGAAGATATGGCGATGCAAAAGTATTATCTACACACAACCAAGCGCCGGCAGCTTTCGATATAACTGCAACAGCTTTTATATCTGTAATATTCATCAATGGATTGGTGGGTGTTTCAATCCAAATCAATTTTGTTTTCGCTGTTACTACTTTTTCAATATTAGTAACATCTGTTGTATCTACATAAATAAATTTGATACCATACTTTTGAAATATCTTGGTAAAAATTCTGTACGTACCACCATACATGTCGTTGGCACAAATAACCTCATCACCCGGGTTTAATAATTTTATTACTGCATCTGTAGCTGCAACACCACTTCCAAAAGCAAGACCATGTTTTCCGTTTTCTATTACTGCCAATGCATCTTCCAGTGCTTTACGTGTTGGGTTCTGGCTTCGGGCATATTCATACCCCTGGTTTACACCCGGTGCTTGCTGCACATACGTACTCGTTTGATAAATAGGTGTCATGATAGCACCGGTGCTAGGATCAGGTACTGTACCTGCATGAATAAATTTTGTACCTAGTTTATGCGAATTGTTGCTCATATTTTTAATTTTTGTGCTGTAAAATTAATCCAAAATAATCTGTAAAGCCATATTTAATACCATCTTCAGTATTAAGTATTATAAAATCTTGGAAAGATTTAAAAAACGCCAATCAATGTTTTCTGCTTCATGCGCATGTTTTGGTTCTACTTTATTTTTTAGGACAGTGGCATTTAAAATATTTTCTTTTACTAGTTTTTCTTTGCATGAAAAAATCATCTCCTGCATTTGTTTATTCTCCATCCAGCTTTTTTGTGGTGTTTCAAATCCAATCTTATTCGTATTCCACAAAACTTTATCAGGAATTTTACCCGACATTGTTTTCCTTAAAATATATTTTGTAAATCCATCCTTTATTTTAAATGATGATGGAAGTGAAAAAATAAATTTTACCAGTTCAAAATTTAAAAATGGAAGGCGAACTTCTACACCGTGTGCCATACTATTTCTATCAGCATAGCGTAACAGTTCTTCCAGCCCATGTTGCATAGTATTGTTATAAAGAATGTCATTTAATTTCGTAACTACTGGTTTATAAATCCCCTGCCATTCTCTTCCTTTTATTTTTTGTAACAGTTGACTGTTTATAAACTGGCTATTTATAATTTTGTTGTACTCCCTTTTTTCCAGAGCAAGGGAAGTGTGGGAAGGCAAATAGGCCGCTAAAATATTTTTAAAATTCCACTTTAAATTAAAATTTGCTTTCTGTAATAAAAGCCTCTGTTTTTTTACTTCTGCATATTTCCCCTTTGCGCTCAGTTCCTGCAAGTACCAATGTAAATATTTTGAATATCCACTTAAAGTTTCGTCTGCACCCTGTCCATCCATTAAAACCTTTATATTATTTGCTGCTGCCAGTTCATACACTTTATATTGCGCATAAATACTGGAAGATGAAAATGGTTCTTCCTGATGATAGCAAAGCTTTTCAAAATCTTTTAAAAGCTCATCACTATTGGGTGTTACGGTAAAATTATCGAGGGTAAAATTGTTGCAAATTTCATTAATAAAAATACTTTCATCTTTATTAAAACCGGGAAATACTGCTGAAAAAGTTTTGAAGTTTCTTTTTTTTGTATCTGAATTTCGTTGAATAAAATAGGCAATAGTTGAGCTGTCAATTCCGCCACTTAAACTCGACCCTATGGAAACATCACTTCTTAAACGAAGTTTTACAGAATTCTCTAAAAGAAACTCTAATTTTTCAATCGCTTCTTTTTCTGATACTTGTATGGAGTTTTCTTTATTAATATCTCTGTATCTAGATAGTACAAAATGCATATTACTCAAAGAAAGTAATCCGGTATGTGCAGGGGGTAAAGAAAAAATATGATTGTAAAATGTTTGAGATTTATTTGCTGCATTCTGCACTTGTCCAAGCGCAAGATAATTAACCATCATCTTTTCATCAGCGCTTTTCTCAACTCCTATAGACCACAATGCTTTCATTTCGCTGGCAAATGCAAATACAGCATTATCTAAAAAATAATAGAAAGGTTTTTCACCAAAAATATCTCTGGCACAAAATAGTTCATTTAATTTTTCATCCCAAATAGCAAACGAAAACATACCATCAAAATACTTTACGCAATCCTCTTTGTAAAAATCAAAACTGGCAAGTATAACTTCTGTATCACTTTGTGTAGTAAAATGATATCCTGCTTTTTGCAGATCTGCTTTTAATTCTTTGTAATTATAAATTTCGCCATTGTAAACAATGCTGTACCTGTTTAAATA
>JAYUZL010000297.1:0-22810 GCA_043751875.1 Ferruginibacter sp. | reverse complement strand
TTATTAGATGAAGGCTTATTCAACCATGGAATTCATATAACTGCATCAAAACCAATTGTTGCATACGGTTTTATTTATGTTAGTGCTATTTCCGGTGCTACGGTTTTTTTACCTACAAATACTTTGGGTAAAGAATATTATTCGTTAAATTACACTCAGATCTCTAATGAAATAAATTCATATTCCTATTTTTTTGTAGAAGCAACTGAACCCGGTTCGACTGTTGTAGAAATAACTCCAAGCCAAAACACAAAGGGAGGTTGGGCGGCAAATGTTACGCAAACTATTACTTTAACACAAGGACAAATATATCAAGTGTTATCTGCAACAGATTTAACGGGAAGCACCATAAAATCAATCGCTTCGGGAACCGGTGGGTGTAAAAAAATTGCTGTTTTCTGTGGAAGTGGTAAAATTTCTACAGGTTGTGCGGCTGTTGGATCTGCGTCTACAGTTACCGGAAGTTCAGATAACTTATACCAGCAAATGTATCCTACGAGTACCTGGGGTAAAAAGTATATCCTGATACCTAGTGAAAATAAACAGGCAGTTGCTGCGCCTGTAATAAATACAAATATTTTTAGGATTTTTAGACCAGATGCAACATCAGTCGTAACCTTAAACGGCGTGGTTATTCCTTCAGGGAGTTTTATAAATAATTCTTATGATTTTCAGAGTAGCAAAACAAACTTAGTTGAATCGAGTAAAGGAATTTTAGTAGCACAATATTTTACCTCTGCAAATAGTGCAGCATGTCCTTCGGGAAATGCAAATCCACATGATCCGGAAATGATCTACTTAAATCCAACAGAGCAAACGGTGAGCGATGTTACTGTTAATTCCATGCAGCCATCCAGCAATACCAATATAAATCAGCATTTTATAAATGTAGTTGTAAGAAATGCGGGCACAGGAATCAGTTCTTTTAAAATAGATGGTGTCACGCCGCCAGCCTTTTCATTTACTGTTTTACCGGAAGATAATAATTATGCATATACAAGAATATGGAAAAACGGCGGTAGTACAACTGTAACGGATCCTGCACTTTCTCTTGGAGCTCATCGGCTTTCGTGTGATTCAGGATTTAATGCTATTGCTTACGGTTTTGGAAACGCAGAATCATATGGATATTCTGCAGGTACCAGCCTTAAAGATTTATTTCAACAAATTAGTGTACAGTCTCAATTTGGTATAGAAGCATCACCATCTGTATGTACCAATTCACCATTTAAGTTCAGGGTATCCCTGCCTTATTGTGCAGATTCTATTCAGTGGGATCTGAGCAATTTACCAGGTCCACCAACACCTATCAATCCTAAGATTAATTATAAAACGTGTTTGCCGGGTGTTGCAGGTCCTGATTCAACTACAATAATAAACGGTAAAGTAATATATTGGTATTCCCTACCTAGTTTTTATACATTTCCAACTGCAGGTTTATTTCCTGTTACAATAACGGCTTATAATACGGGCGCAACACAATGCGGCTCTGCGCAAGATATTGATTTTGAGTTAGGTGTTTTTGATCCTCCAAATGCAGGGTTTACAAATAACCAACCTGGCTGTATTACCGAACCTGTTCAATTTAATGATACCACCATTTCTGTTAAACCTAAATACAAATGGGCTTGGGATTTTGGTGATCCGGGAAGTAGTGCCGCAAATACATCTACTTTACAAAACCCTCTGCATATTTTTTCTACTGCAGGACCACACACAGTAACTTTGATTACAACTACAACAGTTGGCTGCTTAAGTAATGCCGCTTCAAAAGTAATTAATGTACCTGCATTAGTAAATGCAACTATTTCAGGTACTACCTCAGTTTGCCAAAATGCTCCGCCACCTAATATTAATTTTACAATTACTGATGGCTTACCACCATATAAAATAAATTACACACTTTCGGTAAATGGTGGAGCTGCTGTTGCACAAACACCTATTATAACCAGTACTTTATTTAATATGATTACCGTACCGACTAATACAGTTGTTACTTATGCTTATAATATAACAAGTATCGAAAACGCCAATGCTGCATTTTGTGTAAGACCGATTACAGGGCAAAATGCTACTGTTACGGTAAACCGTTTGCCTTCCGCAACAATTGCTGGATCGAACATAGTATGTCAAAATTCAACTACACCTACCATTACTTTTACCGGCGCCGATGCAACAGCACCTTATACTTTTACTTATACAATTAATGGAGGTGCGGCGCAAACAGTAAGTACATTAAGCGGGAATAGTGCAACAGTAGCAGTTCCGACCAATATTGTAGGATCTTATTTATATACGCTTTCCAAAGTGCAGGAGGCGACAGGTTGTATAAAAGATTATACAAATACAAATGTCACTATTATTGTAAAACAATTACCAACTGCAACCATATCTACCAATATACCAACTGATTGTCAGGCTAGCACCGTAGCTCCTCTAATAACTTTTACTGCTGCTAATGGTGTTTCACCTTATACTTTTGCATATACCTTAAATGGTATGCCGCTTACAGTAACCACAACGGTGGGCAACTCGATTACTGTTGCTGTATCTACAACAATGCCAGGCACATTTACCTATAATTTAGTAAGTGTGCAAGAGTCAGGTAGTTTAGCATGTATTAACAACCAAGCAGGTTCGGCAACGGTGATTGTTCACCCAAAACCTACAGCAAGTTTTACCACAAAAGGCCCATTTTGCGAATTAAAAACTTTACTAATTACACCGGTATTTGGTATTACTCCATCCGGCAGTATTGTATCGTGGTTATGGGATTACGGAGACGGAACTGGTCCACAAATCAGAACAAACGGAAATCCTTTTACACTTACTTATCCCACCGCAGGTGTGAAAAAAATTACTTTTAAAACTGTATCAGATAAGGGATGTGTGAGTGATTTGTTTACTTTACCCACAACAATTTTTAGTAAACCGAAAGCAGGTTTTGTAAATCCTGCTGCTTGCCTTGCAGATTCCAAAGCACAGTTTTATGATACAACCACGGTGGCAGGAGGAAATGCAGTTTTCTGGCAATGGGATTTTGGAGACGGTACACCCATTTATGCAGGAAGCACTTCAGCACATAAAAATCCATTGCATTCTTACATTACTGTCGGACAAAAAACAGTTAAGTTAATCGTTACCAGCAATAGCGGATGCCTAGCAGATACCACCCAACAATTTTTTATAAACGGCGAAGTAACCCGAGCAGCTTTTACTACTTTAAATGCTGACGGTCTTTGTTCTAACAGACCAGTTCAAATTAAGGAAAACAGTGTGGTAAATGTTGGTGGATTGATAAGAACAGATATATATTGGGATTACCTTGGCACACCAACAGTTTTTGATCAAGACAATATACCCAAACCAAATAAAATTTATACGCACAATTATCCAAATCTTCAAATAGATAAGGTTTACAAAATTCGTTATTATGCTTATTCAGGATTTAACGGTGTTTGCCAGAAAGATACCTTTATAAATCTGCTGGTACATGCATCGCCTGTAGCACAATTTGTGACGGTGCCAGATGCATGTTTAAATGGGGGGTTAATTGTTCTTAATCAAGGCACAGCTTCGGGTGGAACAGCGGTATATACAGGGCCTGGCGTTACTTTTGCCGGAGGCGTTTATACATTTAATCCACTGGCAAGTGGCGTTATAGTTGGTACCAATAATAATATATTATATACAGTAACTTCTGCTTCAGAGTGTGATTCCGCAAAAGTGCAACAGGTGAAAGTGTTAGCGCCACCTGTAGTGAATACGTTTGCACCCGTTGGAAATATTTGTCTCAATAATAATATAACTTATCGTAACACATACAGCAATGGCGATGGAACAGTCGTAAAATGGATTTATAATTGGAATGATGGATCACTCCTGCAGGTAATGACAACCGGGGGCGATGTAACGCACATTTACAGCACGCCTGGCTCGCATACAGCTACCATAACCTTAGAAACAGGTTATGGCTGCAAAAACATTCCTTTTTCAATTTCGTTTACAGTCAACCCTTTGCCATTAACTGATTTTACATTTAGTGATACAGCATGTTTGCCACAGGCCAAAGTATTGTTTAACAACACAACTCCAAATATTAACGACTGGGCATTCAGCTGGAATTTTGATTTCCCTTCCACTCAAGTAACTGATCTAAGCACACAGCAGCAACCACTTTCGCATACATATTATACACAGGCACCACATAATGTAAAATTGGTTGCAACTTCACCATTGACGGGTTGTACAAATTCAATTACCAAAGCTATAAATACCATACATCCGGCACCGGTTGCAAATTTTAATTTTAATAAAGCAAGCGTTTGTCTTGGTCAAAATGTTACAGTTTTAGATAATAGTACGCCTGCCGATGGAAGTCCATCTAAATGGTTGTGGAATTATGGAGAAACCACAGCTGGTAGCAGCGGCCAAATACAACCACCTTATACATATGCTACCGCAAAAACATACAATGTAAATCTCACTTTTACAAACAGTTTTGGTTGTGTAGATGATACTACCAAACAATTTATAGTTTATCCTTACCCGGTTGTATATGCCGGTCCGGACGATGTGGTATTAGAAGGAGGAACTTTTAATATTGCTGCAACTGCCACAGGAAATAATTTAACTTATTTGTGGACTTCAAATCCTTCACCAACATATTTAAACTCAAATACTGTTTTAAATCCATTTGCAAAACCCTTAGTAGATATTACTTATAAACTTACCGTAACAGGACAGGGTGGTTGTTCTAAAGCAGATAGTGTATTTATTAAAGTGCTGAAATTTCCTGAAATACCAAATACTTTTTCGCCTAATAATGATGGTATTCATGATTTTTGGGAAATTAAATATTTATTTACTTATCCTGGTAATAAGGTGCAGGTATTTACCCGTACCGGCCAAAAAGTTTTTGAAAGCAAGGGATACGCAAAACCATGGGATGGTAATATGAACGGAAAATCTTTGCCTTTTGATACTTACTATTACATTATAGAACCTGGCAGTGGCAGAAAGCCAGTAACCGGATATGTAACAATTGTAAAATAAAAATACAGGGTATTTTAAGGTTTTAAAAATGATGGGCATTTGTTTTGTCCACAAAAAATTAAATAAAGTTGCACTAGTTGCAAAAAAGATATGGTTGCATGAAGAAGATTTTAGTATTAATGATAATAACGATGTCTGCACTATTGGTGGAGGGACAAGCTAAGCCTGCATATACACAATATGTGTTGAACAATTATATTCTAAACCCGGCGCTTGCAGGTATTGAAAATTATACAGATATAAAAGCGAGTTTTAGAAACCAGTGGACAGGTATAAGCGGGGCTCCGGTTACTTCTTATGTAAGTGTGCAGGCACCAATCGGTAAATCTGATTACAGAACAAGCGCTACCTCTTTTGCAGTGCCGGGTGAAAATCCAAGAGGTAAACAATACTGGCAAGATTATACTGCGCCTAAGCCTCACCATGGTATTGGTTTTTATGCAATGAACGATAAAGCTGGATATATAAACAGGTGGACCATTGCAACATCCTATGCTTACCACAAACCCTTAGGTGCAAAAACAACACTTGCTGCCGGTTTTAATCTGGGTATTTCCGGGATAAATTTAGATGCAACAAAAGCAACATTTTCTGATCCTAACAGCGACCCCGCAATAGGTGTTGCCAATGGAGATTTAAAAAAGCTGAAACCTGAAATTGGTGCAGGATTGTGGTTATATTCTGCGAGGTATTTTGCAGGTATATCAGTTTTAAATATTGTCCCAGGGAAAGCGAAATTTACCTCCAATGATAGATACGGCACATATTACACCCCTAACTATTTTGCTACTATAGGCTATCGTTTTTCGGCAGGCGAAAATTTTACGGTTATTCCATCAATTATGTTACAGTATTGGCAACCACAATTATTGGGGGCGCATTTTAATACCAAGTTGCAGTATATGGACAAAGCATGGGTAGGAGCCAGTTACAGATACTCTGACTTTCTTGCGGGTTACTCTGCTTTTGCAGGCTTTAATATATCTAACACGCTTAACGTAGGCTATTCTTATGAAGTTGCTACAACAAGCCGGTTTAGAACTTATACAGGTAATACTCATGAAATAATGGTAGGATTTACTTTGGGAAACAAATACAGTGATGCTTGCCCTAGGAATGTATTTTAATATATTAGACGTACTACCTATCCCTCCAGATCACGAAGATTGTAGAAGCAAAAAAAATAGTTGGTGAACCACTGTGGTAAAACTTTTTGAATTTCTTAGAGACATTATTTCGTAAAATAAAATATCCTTACAAACTTTGTGAACCTTTGTGGCAAGACTTATTCACTTCTTAGATTAAGATTGATTTAATAAAATAAATTATCTCTTTTAAGCTTTGTAAATTTCTGCAGTAAAACTTCTTTACCATATCGCTTAAATTATAAAAATCCCCAAACAAATTAATTATACAAATAACATATCTGAATTTCCTATTTAGGGTCAACCGGTATTTGGTCAAATTTACTGCCATCAATAAATGCTGGTCTTATTAACAAATAAGCTAAAAAAAATGATGCGGCAACATTCCTTTAGGGAAGTAGGTGATTTTTGCGTTTAAAAATTTCATGCAATTGTGGTAACCTTATTTGCAGTAAAATTATAAAACTGATAAAGAAAAAATAATGAGTTGATATCGTATCCTAATCCTGCTAAGGATTTTATCAACCTAAAAAATATAAAAGTTGATGATAAACTTTGATTGTAAATAGTTCAGGAGGAGTAATTTTTGAGGGGAAAACAAAAAACAAAAAAAAATTTGATGTGAGTGCGTTTTCAATAGGAGTTTATGTGGTGAAGGTTGTAGGGAACAAAAATGGCGAGAAGGAAGGTTTGTGAGGGAATAAAATACCCTTACACTATAAATTTTTTTTAATTCATCATTAGTACATTTACACTTCTTTGTAAAATATTAAAGGCAATTTCTGCCATGAGATTTTCTTTGTCAAGTGTAGGATTTACCTCTGTAATCTCGAAGCAGCATATTTTTCTGTTCTGCATAAACTTGCTTATTAAATCCTCAGCTTCCCTTTCTTTTAATCCGTTACTCACCGGCGTTCCGGTACCACGGGAAATAGCTGCATCCAGACTATCTACATCAAAACTTACATAGATATCCGTACAATCACTCAAGTGGCGTAATACCTTTCTGCTGACGCTTTCTGCACCGTTTCTACGGACTTCAGCGGTAGTAATAACCTTCATTCCGTGCTTTTCAATAAGATGCTTTTCTTCTTTCTCAAAATCCCTCAAGGCAATAAAGACCACATCTTCCGGTAAAACTTTTTGAGGAATCTTACCAATATTTTTTAACTGGTTCCACATGTTTGCTGTCTTTTCATCCAGTTCGTGTACGCTGCTTTCTAAATTATCCTCAGCAATGGCTGTAGACAATGGCATGCCATGCATGTTGCCTGTAGGAGTTGTATATGGTGTATGAAGATCAGCATGTGCATCTATCCATATCACCCCAAGTTTACTATTAGGCTTAGCCATTTTTATACCTGCAATGGTGCCACCTGCGTTGCTGTGGTCACCGCTTAACACTACCGGAAAAAAGTTGCCTTTTATGCTTTCATTTACACTCTTACTAATTCGTTCGTACATAGTTAACACTCCCTGTATTCGTTTTGCATAAGGCGATTTAATTGGCTCAAAAAGTAAATTATTTTCTACTTCTATCTTTTCTGAAGGAAAGTGTACAAAAAAATTACTCATAAAATCCAGCGCTGCAATTTTTACGGCGTCAATTCCGAGTGATGCTCCTCTTGTGCCTGCGCCAATTTCAGATGGAACTTCTATAATTTTAATATTTTTCATAAAATGTATTAACAAGCTTTAAATGACAAATCCGCAACTTTTAATCTCTAAACATCAGCTTTTCGACTCACTAACCACCTTAAACCTCGTAAACATATCTTCACTGTACCATTTTTGTTGTCTTGTTTTTTGAATAACTTCCGCATGTTCTTTCATTCCGTATGCAAAGTTCTTCATGGCAGCTTTGCTTTCCCAAATACTAAAAGTTGCCTGTTTTATCCATGGAATTTCACCCACACCATACGAAGTAATAAATCCATCAGCCTTTACCATTTTTGCTGCTATAGGTGCTACATTTTGCCAAAAGTATTTTAATTTGTTTAATTTTATTGTTGCTCTTGTTATTACAGCAATCTTTCCCTCGTAATCAGATTTGGGTGCAAGGTTACCAAAAGGCCTTTTGCCATCCCAAAAACCATGTCCTTCTATGGGTTCTAATAAGTATGTAATAGAAGTGCAATTAAATTTCTTTAGCCATTTCGCTATGAATATTCCATAAAGATTTTTTATTGTGACGTTTTGTAATTCTTCTTTATGAGCCGCCATAATTGCCCATTGATTAAGATCTGGCGTTTTATCGAAAGTTCCATTTTTACCTGTTCCCATCAATTTAAAAAAAGAAATATTTTTACGCAAGCTAAGCGGTAAACGCATTATTGCCATTGCAAAAAATGCAAAAGGTATATATCGGGTGGGATATTTTATGATTGTAAGAGATACGTGCATCATTGAGCAAGTTAAAGCAAAGGCTCGAAAGAGAAAATCATCAAAAGAAATTAGACTTACCTAAATTAGAAAATCCTACCGAAGTAGGACTTTCTGTAAAAAATTGATATTTTTCTAAAACTGCTCCAGTTTATTAAAGAAAAAATCACCTTCAATAGCAGCATTTTCATCACTATCACTTCCATGTACCGCATTTTCGCCAATCGATGTCGCATATTTTTTACGAATTGTTCCTTCGTCTGCCTGCGCAGGATTAGTAGCACCGATTAATTTGCGAAAATCTTCTACAGCATTTTCTTTTTCTAAAATTACTGCTGTAATTGGGCCACGGCTCATAAACTCAACCAATTCACCATAAAAAGGACGCTCTTTATGTACTGCATAAAATTCTCCTGCTTTTGCAGTGCTTAAATGTGTCATCTTCATAGCAACAATACGAAAACCTGCTGCGTTGATCATTTCTAAAATTCCACCTGTGTTACCATTTTCAGTAGCATCAGGCTTTATCATTGTAAAAGTTCTATTAGTCATTATTTATATTTTTGGCAAAAGTAAATAAAAGAATACCTAACCATAAATAATTATTGCCAGGTATATAAAAGCATTTTTTAGAAATAAAATTTACATATTTAGATTTTTTATTATCATAAATCAGCTATAAGCGTTTAATATTTGTATAGGTGATTTATAAAACTAATTATACATATAAACAGTAACAATGTTTTTACTTACTTTTGCGCCGCCTTATGCAAGAGATTAAAAATTTATACGGACAACTTACTACCCCTAAAAAAGTAGTAATTACCATGCATCAGAAACCGGATGGTGATGCTATGGGATCAACGTTAGGATTATACCATTTCCTGCTGCAGTTTGGTCATGAGGTTACAGTGATATCCCCAACCAACTGGGCATCTTTTATAGCTTGGATGCCGGGAGTGATTAAAGTGTTGGATTACGAAAGGCAAACAGAATTGTCTAACGAACTTATAAAAAATGCAAATTGGATTTTTTGCTTGGATTTTAATACTCTCAGCCGAACAAAAAAGATGGAAGAAGTATTAAATGATGCACTTGCAGAAAGAATTTTAATAGATCACCATCAAGAACCACAAAAAGAAAAATTTACTTACGGAATTTCTAACACAAGCAAAAGCAGTACTTGCGAAATGGTGTATGATTTTATTGTAAACTCGGGGTATGCAGAAAAGATAACGAACGAAGTCGCACAATGTCTTTACGCCGGCGTTATGACAGATACAGGTTCATTTAGGTTTCCAGGCACAACAGCAAGTGTTCACAGAATGGTAGCGCATCTTAAAGAACTTGGATTAGTACATGCTCCCATTCACGAGGCTTTGTTTGATAATGGTAGCGAAGCCCGTTTGCGTTTTATAGGTAATGTTTTACTAAACAGAATGGAAGTTTTTTACGAATACAATACTGCGTTAATTTCTATACCACAACAAGATCTTATAAAGTTTGATATTAAAACCGGGGATACTGAAGGACTTGTAAATTACCCTTTAAGCATGGAAGGAATAAAATTTGCTGCAATCATTATTGACAGGGGAGAAGAAAGAAAATGTTCTTTTAGGAGTAAAGGTGATTTTGATGTTAATACGTTTGCAAGAACTTATTTTAACGGAGGAGGTCATTTCAATGCCGCAGGCGGAGCCACATTTGATAGTTTAGAAAAAGCAGTAGATGATTTTAAAACTGCCATGTTTGAACATAAAAACGAATTAAGTACTTATACATTTTAAAATAAACATCACACAAAATGAGAAAAAACGCATATCTATTATTAATGGCAGCAGTTCTTTTTGCAGCTTGTAATTCTCCTTTCAAAAAAGGAGAAGAAGGAATGGAATACAAAATTATTGCTGATGGCAAAGGTGAAACTTTAAAGCCGGGCCAGTTTGTTGAATTTCATTTTACCTCTGTTTATAACAACGGAAAAAAAGATTCAATTCTAAACAGCACAAGGGATTTAGGTGCTCCACAAATCATCACTTTTGACTCTATAAATTTACCACCTGCATATTACAAATTGTTTAAGCAATTAAGAAAAGGTGATAGTCTTTCAACCAAAATGTTGACGGATACCGTGTTTAAAAAACAACCAGCGGCAATGCCTCCCTTCATGAAAAAAGGGAATTTCCTGTACACCAATATCAGAATTATAAATGTGTACAAAACACAGGAAGAAGCTGATAAAGCTAGACAGGCAAATATGGCTATTCAGGAAGCTGCAGGCAAACAAAAAGCAGCTGCACAACTTATAAAAGATGATAAGATTTTGACAGATTATTTTGCAAAAAATAATATTAAAACTACAAAAACAGAAAAAGGTGCGTATGTAGAAATTTTGCAGGCGGGTACAGGCGTAATGTTAGATACATCTTCTATTACGAAAATAAAATATACAGGTAAAACAATTGCTGGTAAAATGTTTGATTCTAACACTGATCCTTCTAAAGGGCATTTAGAACCACTTTCAGTTAACCTTACAAATGATATGTCTTTAGGTGGTGGCGTAATTCCAGGTATGAGTGATGGACTAAAATTGATGAACAAAGGCACAAAAGCAAAAATTTATATCCCTTCAAGTTTAGCATATGGTGCTGCAGGTGCAGGTGCAGATATCAGTCCTAATGAAAATTTAATTTTCGAAGTTGAAGTTTTAGACATTCTAACAAAAGCACAGGCTGCTGCTGACGTAGCTGCACAACAAAAGAAAT
Source organism: Ferruginibacter sp. (assembly GCA_043751875.1). Classification (GTDB taxonomy): domain Bacteria; phylum Bacteroidota; class Bacteroidia; order Chitinophagales; family Chitinophagaceae; genus Ferruginibacter. The sequence goes on along the minus strand of JAYUZL010000297.1, from coordinate 11,463 downwards.
TTCAAGAGATGCAGAAAAAATATACAGACAGTTTAACCAAAGCTAATCCTGAAGCTGCAAAGCAAATGCAACAGCAGCAGATGCAGCAACAAATGAAACAGCAAGGTCAAAATCCGAGATAATAAAACCAATTTTTTTAAAAAAGCAGCTCTTTAAGTGAGCTGCTTTTTTTATGCAATATTGTATTCGCCGTATAATGTAATAGCTTCAATAGCTTCTTTAACATCGTGAACCCTCAAAATACTTGCGCCATTATTTAGTGCCAAAGTATTTAACACGGTCGTTCCATTCAATGCATCTGCTGCCGTAACATTAAGCGTTTTGTAAATAGTACTTTTTCTCGATAAGCCTGCTAAAATGGGGCAATCCAGCATTTTAAACACTGATAAATGTTTCAATAGATAAAAATTTTGTAAGGCATTTTTTGCAAATCCAAAACCAGGGTCAATGATAACGTCTTTAATACCTGCTCCCCTGCACAGATGAACTTTTGCAATAAAATAATCAAGCATTTCTTTCAGTATGTCTTCATATTGTGTATGCTTATTCATATTCTCCGGTGTACCTTTCATGTGCATACATATATAAGGCACCTGTAGCATCCCAACAGTTGCTATCATTTTGTTATCTAATTCTCCTCCGCTTACATCATTAACCATGCTAGCTCCTGCAGCAACTGCTTTAGATGCAACTTCACTTTGAAATGTATCTACAGAAATAACTGCTTCAGGAAAAAATTTGTGTATCATTTCTATTACGGGAATTACCCTTTGCAATTCAATTTCCACTCCAACAGATTCACTTCCGGGTTTGGTACTTTGTCCTCCAATATCTAAAATAGCAGCACCATCATTCAACATTTTAGTAGCAAGTTTTAATATACCATCAGGCCCTTCATCCAAATCCCCTTTGTAAAATGAATCATGCGTAGCATTAATAATTCCCATCACAATGGGTTTTTCTGTCGATATCAATTTTCCTTTACAGTTAAGTGTAAACATTGCAGTAGTAATTGTATTTTTGAAGCTATACACAAATATGCAGAATAAAAACGGGCCAATGACTACATATGATCAATATGATAAAATAATTGAGGCATGCAGAAATACTTTTCTTAAAAAAACGGCTGATTACGGCACTTCATGGCGGGTTTACAGAATAATATCTGTAGCTGACCAAATTTATATCAAAGCAAAGCGCATAAGGAATATACAGGAAGGAATTACACAAAAAATTGATGATGATGTAAAAAGTGAATTTGCAGGAATTCTAAACTATGCTGTTATAGGTTTAATACAACTGGATATAAACAATGATGAGCCCGAAGAACTTGATGCAGCAATTGTAAGAGAATTGTATGATCAAAAAACTGCTATGGCCAAGAGTTTAATGAAAGATAAAAACCATGACTATGGGGAAGCCTGGCGGGAAATGAGCCAGGAAAGTTTTGTAGATCTTTCTCTATCAAAGATCTTACGAATCAAACAAATTATTGGCAACAAGGGTATTACTTTAGTTAGTGAGGGTGTAGATGCAAACCTGTTTGATATCTTGAACTATGCGGTGTTTGGGTTGATATTAATAAATGAAGGCAAACATTAAAATAATTTTTAAATGAAAGTTTTTGTTACAGTTGCGAGAATTTTTACGGGCACATTGTTTATTTTTTCAGGGTTGGTAAAAGCTATTGATCCTAAAGGACTGGCTTTTAAAATGCAGGAATTTTTTGAAGCATGGAGTGGCAGCGGTTTTATGCCGGAGCTTATGAAAACGTTTGATGAGTATGCCTTAACCTTTTCAATTATAATGATAACGCTGGAAGTTATTGTTGGTGTTGCATTGCTCATTGGTTGGAAGAAGAAAATAACAATATTTGTTCTATTCTTATTAATGATATTTTTTACTTTCTTAACTTCTTACGTTTTATTTACAGGGAAAATTACAGCCTGTGGCTGTTTTGGTGATTGTATTCCGTTAACTCCTACACAAACATTTACAAAAGATATTATATTACTTATAATGACTTTCTTTCTTTTGTTAAATACAAAATACATCTCACCAATTGCAAAACCATTCTTTTCTTTTTTATATATTTTAGCAGCAAGCGCACTTATTTTATTGCTGCAATGGTATGTATTGCGCAATTTACCTTTAGCAGATTGCCTCCCTTATAAAAGAGGAAATAACTTAATTGAATTGCGTAAAATGCCCGCCAATGCTATACCTGATAAATATGACTATATTTTTATTTATAAAAAAGATGGCGTACAAAAAGAGTTTAAAGCCGATACAACACCTGACAGTACATGGGAATTTGTAGATAGAAAGCAAACCCTTACACAAAAAGGAAGTAACAATATACCCGTTATAAGTGACTTTTCGCTTACAACAGAAAGCGGTTCAGATACTACAAATGCAATTTTAAATACAAAAGGAGAATACTATTTGCTTTACATAAAAGAATTTGATACTTACCCGAAAAAATGGGATGAAGATGTTTCATTAATAAACAGATTTTTAGCCGAAGGAAAAAAAGTAATGGTGGTTACTTCACAATTAACTTCTGTAAAAAGCAGAATGAAAAATGTAGACAATAAATTCATTTCTAATTTAATTTTTCTAACATGCGATGCAACTGTTATGAAAACAGTTGCAAGAGTTAACCCAACATTGTATTTAATGAATGGACCTGTAGTAAAAAATAAATGGAGCTGGACAGCCTTTAAAAATCTTAATTAAAATAATATTTACTTGAATTCTATTTTTAAAAAAATATTTTACGCAATACTCGTACTGCCAGGCGTGTTGGCGTTAGTATTCGTCATGTTTCAGGGCTTTGGAGACCCTGCAAGACTTATAGTTGGCCAAACAGGCGATAAAAAAACATTGGATAATATCAGGATGGATCTGTACCTCGACCAACCAAAATGGAAACAGTTTTTGCTGTATATCAATGACGTTTCTCCAATCGCCATTCATTCATCTGATGATATTAAAAAGAAAGATTTAAAAGGTTTTTTTTTAGGTGGTGAAAAAAAAATTGGGTTTAAAATCCCTTATCTCCGCAAAAGTTACCAAACGAAAAAAGACACTACAGCAGTTTTGGCTGAAGCGTTGCCTGCTACATTGATCCTTGCTCTGACTGCCATGGTATTTGCATGTTTTTTTGGTATTTTTCTCGGCGTATTATCTGCAGTTAAAAAGGATACATTGATAGATAAAACTTCGATTCTGGTTAGCATTGCAGGGATCTCTGCACCTTCTTTTTTTATTGCAATTATTGTTGCCTATTTTTTTGGTTACCTGTTGCACAACTATACCGGCTTAAACATTACGGGAAGTTTGTATGAAATTGATGAAATAACTGGCGAAAAATACCTGGTACTAAAAAATCTCGTACTACCTGCATTTACACTCGGTATTCGTCCACTTGCTGTTATTGCCCAACTTACCCGCAGTTCCATGCTCGATGTGCTGCAGCAGGATTTTATCCGCACTGCTTATGCAAAAGGCTTATCAAGACATGCTGTCATATTTAAGCATGCGTTGCGTAATGCCCTTAACCCGGTAGTTACGGCTATTACAGGCTGGTTTGCAGAATTACTTGCAGGTGCTTTTTTTGTTGAATATATTTTTGGCTGGAAAGGAATTGGCAAAGTAACGGTAAATGCTTTGGAGAAGCTGGATTACCCTGTTGTAATGGGAGCGGTACTTTTGAGCGCAGTGATTTTCATAACTATAAATATTTTGGCAGATGGACTTTACAGTTTAATTGATCCACGAATAAAAGCATAAAAAAGCCGAACGGTTTTGTCGTTCGGCCAAAATAAGTTTCCTTAATCTTTTACAAAATTAATATGAGCAATAAAATTATTATTATAATTGCTCCTATAGATAAATAAACTCTTTTATCTAATCCACCTGCCTGCTTTTTCATTTGTTTAAGTTCTTTACGCAGTTCAGCTTTCTTATTATCGGTCAAAGTTGTTTTATCCATTGACTGAATTTCATTTACTCTGGTAATAATATGAGAGTAGATAGCCACATCTTTTGCACTATCGGTTGGGTTGATCATTGCAGCATTAGCCGCAAAAGAACCGAACAATATTGCAAGAGATAACATCGAAAGTTGCATTTTGTTTTTCATAATTTTTTTTTAAGTGTTAATAGTTAAAATTTATTTGACAAATATTAAACCGAATTTTAATAATTCAAAATAACGGTATAATTTTTTCTTACTGCCTATTAAACAAACAAAAAATTATGAAATTAATTGTTTGCATTTTTACAGTAGCTGTAAGCATTACATTGATAAGTTGTAACAATGAAAAAAAACAGGAGCTGGTTGTAAAAACGACCGATAGTACTATATCTGTAAAAGATGTTGCTGTAAAATCGAAGACTGAAGGAATCAAAAAAAACATTACTACTCAAGAAGTACCCGATACGATTGAGAATACATTTAAAGAAAAGTATCCTAAAGCTATATCGCCTGTTTGGGTGGAGTATAGTCCGGTAGAAACTGACGAACTTCCTACGGACAACAGTTATTATTATGTAACATTTCAAGACAGAGGTAGTGACGTTATTTCATGGTACAACAATTTTGGCGATTGGGTAAAAACTTCTACAAGAATTCCCGGAGATTCTCGTTTACCTGATGCGGTGAATAAAACATTAAACGAACAATATCCCGGATACAAAATAGAAGAGATCAGCAAAGAAAACGATAGGAATATGGAGATGTATGAAATCAAACTTAATAAAGGTCAAGATAAAGCGAAATTAAAAGTTTTGCCAAATGGTGAAATTTTTAAAAGAAAAGAAAAATAATTTTTAATAAGAAAAATGGAATCCTGCTTTTAAAGCGGGATTTTTTGTTTTAGATATTCAGGAACATTCTCAATATTTGATTGTGCAATAAAACTTACATTTGCAATCAAAAAATATCATGCAAGAAGTATATATTCTTTCGGCTGTTCGTACACCTATTGGAAGTTTTGGTGGGTCATTAAAAGATCTTTCTGCAACACAGCTAGGCGCTGCAGCTATAAAAGGAGCGTTGGAGAAAAGCGGATTAAAAGCTGAACAAATTGAAGATGTTTTAATGGGCTCAGTTATACAGGCAAATCTTGGGCAGGCGCCTGCAAGGCAAGCATCAAAACTGGCAGGTTTACCTAACGAAGTAAATTGTACTACCATAAATAAAGTTTGCGCAAGCGGTATGAAAGCAATATCACAGGCAGCTCAGAGTATTATGCTTGGCGATGCAGATATTGTAATTGCTGGCGGGATGGAAAGCATGAGCAATGTTCCCTTTTATACAGAAAATATGCGTTGGGGTAACAAGTATGGCAACGTGCAATTGATCGATGGACTTGCAAAAGATGGGTTAGTGGACGTGTATGATGGTAAAGCAATGGGCAATGCTGCAGAATTTTGTGCAACCAGTTGTGGCATCAGCAGAGAAGACCAGGACGCATTCTCTATAGAGAGTTATAAGCGTTCTCAGGCAGCAACAAACGATGGTAAGTTTGAAAACGAAATTGTACCGGTTTCTATTCCGCAAAAAAAAGGGGATCCGATAATTTTTTCAAAAGACGAAGAACCCTTCAACGTAAAATTTGATAAAATTTCTACTCTGAAAGCTGCATTTGTAAAAGATGGAACCGTAACAGCTGCAAACTCAAGTACAATGAACGATGGAGCTGCTGCAGTTGTTTTAATAAGTAAGAAAAAAATGGAAGAGCTTGGTTTAAAACCAATAGGTAAAATTGTAAGTTATGCAGATGCTGAACAGGCTCCGGAATTATTTACAACAACACCCTCCATTGCAGTTCCAAAAGCAGTTGCAAAAGCAGGTTTAAAAATGGAGGATATTAGTTTTTGGGAATTAAACGAAGCTTTTGCAGTTGTAGGCTTAGAGAATTCTAAGAGAATGAAATTGGATGCTTCAAAAGTAAATGTGAATGGTGGAGCAGTTTCTATCGGCCATCCGTTGGGGGCAAGCGGCGCTAGAATAGTAGTGACACTTTTAAATGTGTTAAAGCAAAATAATGCAAGGTATGGTGCTGCCGGAATTTGTAATGGTGGCGGTGGAGCAAGTGCTATGGTAATTGAGAACATTAACTAATTAGTTGACATGATAATTTTCTGATATGTTGATAGGGCTCATTTTAGTTTTTGAATTCTATAACCGTTAACTTTTGCTCATTTAACTTTGATACAATAAATTTGCTTGAAAAAGGTGAGTCTATATCTAAATACACAATACTAAATACTTAAAATTAATTATGCGTCAAATAGCGTTTAGAGAGGCTCTCAGAGAAGCCATGCAGGAAGAAATGAGAAAGGATGACAGGGTTTTTTTGATGGGTGAAGAAGTGGCAGAATATAATGGCGCTTATAAAGTAAGCCAGGGAATGCTGGAAGAATTTGGTGAAAAAAGAATTATCGATACGCCTATTGCGGAACTTGGGTTCACTGCAATTGCGGTGGGTGCTGCTCAAAATGGTCTTCGCCCAATTGTTGAATTCATGACATGGAATTTTGCAGTGTTGGCATTAGATCAAATTTTAAATACGGCGTCTAAAATGCTAGCCATGAGTGGGGGACAGGTAGGTTGCCCAATTGTGTTTCGTGGAGCAAATGGAAGTGCAGGACAATTAGGAGCTCAACACAGTACCGCCTTTGAAAGTATGTACGCAAATATTCCCGGGTTAAAAGTTATTTCTGTAAGCAACCCGTATGACGCAAAAGGATTATTAAAAGCTGCAATAAGAGATGATGATCCCGTAATGTTTATGGAGAGTGAGGTTATGTACGGCGAGAAAGGTGATGTGCCCGAAGAAGAATACGTACTGCCAATAGGAAAATGTTTTATTAAAAGAGAAGGTAAAGATGTCACCATCGTATCTTTTAATAAAATGATGAAAGTTGCGTTGGGTGCTGCCGAAGAACTTGCCAAAGAAGGAATTGAAGCGGAAGTAATTGATGTGGCAACCATTCGGCCGTTAGACTGGTTTACAATACTTGAGAGTGTAAAAAAGACGAACCGTTTGGTAATTGTTGAAGAGCAATGGCCGTTTGCATCTGTAAGTTCTGAAATTGCTTATCGCATACAAAAAGAAGGGTTCGATTATTTAGATGCACCTATCCGAAGAATAACCTCGATCGACGCACCAATGCACTACGCACCAAATTTGGTTGCATTGTATTTACCAAATATTGAAAGGACAGTCAAGCTTGTAAAAGAAGTAATGTATATGAAAAAATAACTTAAAAAGCCCGAAAGAAATTTCGGGTTTTTTGTTGCAGCTAATAGAAAAAAAAATTGAGCATTAAAATACCTGCGATTGGCTGAACTTTGAATCTATTGAAGTATTGAATAGCCATATGATTAGAACTTAGATTTAAAATTACATAGATCCATTTCAGTAATTTTCTACCTAAGTGATTCATTTCATATTGGATATAAGGAAACTTTTATTATATACTGTGTGGGAAATCTAAAAGTTTAACTTTTGTTAGGTAATAAAAGCAAATGTTGGTCGTTAAATTGATTGGGGTAAATCTCAAAAATTAAAAAAATGATGTCAACTATGAAAACAATTTCAATTGCTTTTTTAATTCTTTTATGCACAACTTTCCTAAGTTGTAAAAAAGATGCTGTTAATCAAAATGCTTCAATTTCCTATCAGTTAAAAACTAAAAACCCCTCAACTGTCCTTGGACGGACGAGTGGAACGCTAACCTGGACTTCGGGCTATGCTTATGTTACAGAAATTAAATTTGAAGCAGAAAGTGATTGTAAGATAGAAAGTCAAAGCGAAATAAAGAAAAAATTTAGCACCAGCAATCCTCAAAAAATTGATCTTTTTGCACCGCTTGTAGTTTTGGGTAATCTTCCTGTTGTTCCCTGCGATTACCGCAATGCAAAGATTGAAATAGAGATTGTTCCCAATGGCGGAAATGCGGCGTTAGAATTAACAGGTACCTATAACACAACGCCGGTTATTCTCAGAATAAATAGCGCTCTAGAAATAGAAGGAGCCGGTGGAACTAAAGGAATCACAAGTGGTACAGAGTACGTTGCCATCACCTCATTAAACCTTGGTTTGCTTACAATGGGAATTTCAGGAGCAGAACTAGATGCTGCAACACTTGATTCAACGGGTAAAATTTTAATCTCTGCAACTTCAAACACCAATTTGTATCAAAAAATCTTGAATAATTTTCACGATATTGACGAAGAAGATTTTCATTAACAAACCGCCTTGAATTGTGAGATATATTTTCGTAGATTTATCATATTAAAAGTTACTTTTAAAGAAAATCGTCTAACAATAATATCAAATAATAATAAAAGCCCGAAAGAAATTTCGGGCTTTTTGTTGAAGTTAATTATGTAAATGCTTCAGGGTATAAAGTTTTAGCTTTTTGCAAAACCCTTTTCGATATTTTGGATGATGCTAAAAAAAGAATTGTACCTAGAAACAAAAAACCTGTGAAGAATATTTTTTGTGCGAAGGGATAATTGTTAGTGTTATCATGAATCTGAAAAAATTGCGTTATTACAAACTGAAAATAAAAAAAAGGCAGTAAACTAAAAGATGGAAGCGTTTTCAGCATCAACAGATTTTTTTTAATTCCACGACCTGGTTTTTTAGGTTCAAAAAGACGCCAACGATAAAAGTTTTTTGATTTTATAATTGCATCAGACACATATAAAATTACATAGATAATTATCATAGCTTTTAACCCCAATACAAAAACAGTCGTATAAATGCTAAGGAGTATAGCGATACTTTTAACTAAGTTAGGCCACGAAAATTCAGCTTTTACGCTCTTCCAAATCAATTTATTATTTGCTTTTTTTAAGGCTTTTTCTCTTTCTCTGACAATTTCTGCGAAGCCAAAAATTCCAAAACCTGCATAAACATTCCCTAATGCCCGTTCAAAAGTAAGAGAGTGGTTTGATTCCATTTCTGCTTCTATTTTGTTTGCAAGGTGATCTACAAGTTCTACCTGCAAATCGTACCAACGCACAAATTTCTTCTCGGTAAATAAAAATAATTGTTGTATTTGCTTTTGTGAAAGTATCATTTTACAACGAGGGTTTTAGGTTTAAAATTTGTTGCATTTGTTCAATAAAGGCCGCTATTTCTTTAAGTTTGTTGCCCGTTTCTTTTTTCCCCTGTTTGGTGAGGGAATAATATTTTCTGTTTCGGTTGCCAATATTTTCCATGTTCACTTCCAATAATCCTTCGGCCTCCAGTTTATGTAAAGAAGGGTACAAAGCACCTTCGGTTAAAATCATTTTACCTTCGCTTAGTTCCATTACTTTTTTTGTGATTTCATATCCATACATCTTTTCATTTTCACTTAAAAGTTTAAGCAAAATTGTTGTAAGAGAACCCTTGAATAACTGGCTGGACTGTTTCACATGTCAAATATACATAAGAATCTTATGTATAATCAAAAATCGAAAATTTTCTTTGCTTTTATTAATACCTTATTACGATAAACGTCTAAACTTTTTATAAAGTAATTTTGTATTTTAAAGAAACAACAAATGGCATATAGCTCACTCGAAGAATGTTTATTAGATCTCGAAAAAAATGGGCAGCTACTTCGCATAAAAGAAGAAGTTGATCCTTATCTGGAAATGGCTTCAATTCATTTGCGTGTGTATGCAGCTGGTGGCCCGGCTATTTTATTTGAAAAAGTAAAGGGGTCAAAATTTAGAGCAGCATCCAATATTTTTGGTACACTTCAAAGAAGTGAATTTATCTTTAGAAATACCTTAGGGCATGTTAGAAATTTGATTGACTTGAAAAATAATCCTGTTGAAGCCATCAAAAAGCCATTTAAAAATATTGGAACCCTTGCTGCAGGTTTCAAGGCTTTGCCTTTAAAAAATCCTGCTATTAAACCTGTTTTATATGAAGAAATAAAAGTGAGTGAGATTCCGCAAATTGTGCATTGGCCAATGGATGGGGGTGCGTATGTAACGCTGCCACAAGTGTACACAGAAGATATCGAACAGCCGGGAATAATGAATGGAAATATGGGAATGTACCGTATACAACTTTCAGGAAATGATTATATAAAAGATGAAGAAATTGGTTTGCATTATCAGCTTCATCGTGGTATCGGCGTGCACCAGACAAAAGCAAATGCAAAAGGGGAGGCTCTAAAAGTTAGTGTTTTTGCAGGTGGTCCACCATCACATTCCGTTGCTGCGGTTATGCCTTTACCTGAAGGCTTAGGAGAAGCAACTTTTGCAGGTGCTTTGGGTGGCAGGCGTTTTCGTTATACTTACAAAGATGGTTTTTGTGTAAGCACCGATGCTGATTTTGTAATTACCGGAACAGTGCAGCCCGGGCAAAATAAACCTGAAGGTCCGTTTGGTGACCACCTTGGTTATTATAGTTTACAACACGATTTTCCATTAATGAAAGTGCATAAAGTGTATGCACGTAAAAATGCTATTTGGCCCTTTACTGTTGTTGGTAGACCGCCTCAGGAAGACACTAGTTTTGGGCAATTAATACATTCCATTACTGGCAGTGCTTTGCAAAATGAAATTCCTGGGTTGATAGAAGTGAATGCCGTTGATGCTGCCGGTGTACATCCGCTTTTATTAGCAATTGGCAGTGAACGATACACACCTTACACGCCTGCAACACAGCCTGCTGAAATATTAACTATTGCTAATCATATATTAGGCACGGGCCAATTAAGTCTTGCTAAATTTTTATTTATAACTGCTGATGCTGCCAAAAGCATTGATACGCATGATATAAAAAAATATTTTATTTTTTTGCTGGAAAGAATAAATTTAAAAAGAGATATTCATTTTTATACCAACACAACGATTGATACACTAGATTATTCCGGCACCTCCATCAACAGCGGCAGTAAAGTAGTATTTGCAGCCAATGGGGTTGTAAAAAGAACATTGGGTACATCATTACCAAATTGTATTGTTCAGTTGAATGGAAAATTAATAATGCCCGGTGTGTTGGCCATACAAACTACTCCATTTACAACTTACAACGAAGCTCACAAAGAACTTGAAAGTATCAACCAACAAACAAAAACTTTTGAAACCGAACTGGACCAGTTTCCCATTATTGTTTTGTGTGATGATGCATTATTTACGGCAGAAAAACTAAACAATTTTTTATGGGTTACGTTTACACGTTGTAATCCATCGCATGATATTTATGGTGTAAACAGTTTTACAGAAAACAAACACTGGGGTTGTAGTTCGGTTATTTTTGATGCAAGAATAAAACCTCACAATGCGCCTGTTTTGGTGTTAGATAAAAAAGTGGAAAGGAGAGTAGATGAGATTTTATTACGAGCAGGATTTAATAAGTTATAGGTTATTTAAGTTGTAGGTTAAAAGTTTTGAGTAATAGTATGTATATTTTTTTGTTTCTAGCATTTGTTTTT
>JAYUZL010000296.1:0-6864 GCA_043751875.1 Ferruginibacter sp. | reverse complement strand
AGGTAATTTTGACAGCCAGCAATTGTTGGGAAAAGCAAGTTTAATTATCCCCAAAGAAGGAACTTACTACAGCGATAATTTTACTGACAATTTCAATTTTACATCAGGGCAATTTGTAAAAGAAAATACTACCCAAAAGGTAGATGGAAGTTTAAAAAACGGATTTTTTAAGGAAGCAAATTCTACGGCCACCGATACTAAGTTTACTCCCGCTACAAACACAACAAAAGTATTAGGCCCTGTAGCCTACAAAATATACTGCTTTAAAACTTATTGCAGCAGCCGTGGTAAAAACTTTTATGTTATTTCAAAAATTACTGCAGATATAGCCAGCCATTCTTTTGATGAAATAAAATACGAAGCTACACATCTTGTCAGCATTAATGGATGGTTTTCAAATAGTGCAACAGATTATTTGGGCATAGCCGAGAAAGTTACTATAAAAGGAACGCCCGGAAAGGACTATGTGATTTCAGAAAGTGGGTTGTGGGAATTTAAAACAAATTGAGTAATTTAAAGAAAAATGGAAATGAAAAAAATATACTGCTTTTGCGCATTTGCTTTGGTAATGTTCAATACTTATTCTCAATCTAAAAAAATTGAAAAAGAAACCAACAACTTCACTTTTGTAAAATGTATTTCAGGTGATTGCCAAAATGGAAATGGTGTTGGTGAATTTACAACCTCACCTGAAGAAGTAATATGGAAAAAACAAACTCTGGTAACTTATAAAGGCAGTTTTATTAACGGTAAAATGGATGGAGAAGGAATTGTATACAACGATGACAGGTATTATAGAGGAAGCTTTGTTAATAATTACTTTATTGGTAATGGCATGGCATACGAAACAAAAAAAGAGGGAGATATTATTAAACCTGATAGTTCAGCGTTTGTAAGTTTTTATTTGTGGGATGAAGATGGTTGTTACCAATCTCATGGTATGCATCCCGATGATATTAATTTTACAATGTCTTCATCAGGAAATCTGAATAAAAAACACAAAGATTTTGGAGCAGATTTTACCGTGTTTAATAATGATTGGATACGGCAACATGTAAAAGCGCTGAAAGAATCAAACAAAAAAATTTATACAACTGAAGTTGTTTCAAGTGAGATCATAACACATGATGTAAAAAAAGTCTATTTAGCTTTAGGGAAATATTCCGTAGTTTTTAATACCGATATGATTGGACCATTAGCGCAGGGATACAAAAAATATTTAGTTAGTGCTGATTTTTATAAATATGGTACAAAATATCATTTACCTTATGGATCAAGTTTTTTTTATCAGCTTATAAATGATAAAGGTCAGGTTGTAAACCAACAAGTAGTTCAAAGCGGACAAACAAGTAATGCTTGTTATTTTGAAACCCTACCAGACGGAAAATATACAGTACAAATAGCCTACGACTTCCATAATTGTCCAGATTGTGAAATATTAAAAGTATTAAAATTAGAAGTCACTTTATATTCTTACGATTATACTTACGCAAAATTTTTGAAAAATAAATGAAAAAATTATTTTTTACAACTGCAATAAGTATGTTATTATCTAGCGCATTTGCACAGAAAAATTTTAACACTATCACGTTCAGTCGGTTTTTAACGAGCACCGGAAACGGAAGTGCTTTGAACCAGGGTGTGTTTGCAATAAAAGGTTCTGCTAACAATTTAAAAGTTGACAGAACAGAAAAAACGGGAACAATAAATATTAATACAGCCGACTCAACTATTACCGTTAAATGTGATGGTGATGAGGATAAAATTTTTAAAATAGGTACTGTTTATAAAGAAGAAAAGAATCAATATAAAACCCAAACAGTTTTAATTACCTGCAAAGATAAAATGCGAACAGATTTTTCTTTAATCATTACCCGAGATAAATCAGGTAAGGCAAGTAACCAAATGAACGTAAAAATTATAGAGGCAAATAACGATGGGTATGAATATACCTGCACCTATTTAAAAGATCTATTTAAAAACTAACACAATGAAAAAATTAATCACATTTCTCGCAATACTTTTTAGTACTACTGTATTTTCACAACTCAAATTATCTGCCTTAGAACAACAGGGAACAGACTTTTTTAAAGCAGGAAACTTAATCGATGCGATAACATCGCTGGAAAAAGCTTTGGCAGAAAATCCGAAAAGCCTTTACTCAATGAATGCTTTGGCGACTTTGTATCATGAACAAAAAGAGGAAAAAAAAGCATATGATATGGCAGATAAAGGAATGAAACTTTCCGGCGGCGCCGGGAATTTTGTATATGCTAAAGCAAGAGCCGCCACTTTTTTATTTGAGCCGAAAGATGCTATTTCAATCATTGAGACTTTTGCCTTAAAAAATAAACCCGATTATATGTTGCTGTTCGTGAAGGGAAATGCGTACAACCAACTCAACGATAAACAACAGGCTATTGCAGCTTATAGCCAAAGCATCATTGATAATCCTGAATTTTATAAGTCTTACCTGGAGCGGGGAAAAATGTTTGCTGACTTGCAACGGTATCCACAGGCACTTAAGGATTATGATAAGTGTATTGCACTCGATAAAGACGGTGCCGAAGCTTATAATTACCTTGGCATTATTTACTATAAAATGGGAAATTTAAATGAAGCATTATCAAATTATAATAAATGTTTGGCTTTAAATCCTAAACAAAGTTTTGCACTTTCTAACCGAGCAGCGGTTTACCGAGATAAGAATCAAACAGACAATGCAATAGTTGATTTTAATGCAGCAATATCGGCCAATCCTACTAATGACGGTGCCTATTTTGAAAGTGCCATTTTATATTACAAAAGTAAAAAATTTACAAAGGCATCTGAAATGATTAATAAAGCTATTTCCATACAACCAAATTTTTCTAATTATTATGGTGAACAAAGCCAAATTTATAATGCCATTGATAAATATGGAGAAGCTATATCGGCCGCAAATAAAGCATTGCAATTAGACCCGAAAAATCCGGATGGCTTCATGTTTAAAGCCGTTGCTTACTACAATCAGGAAAAATTTAATGAAGCTTTAAATACAGCAACAATGGGCATTTCTGCGCTTCCAGATTATTATCTTTTATATTATTTAAGAGCATCAATCTACAGAAAATTAAATAAAGCAACTCTTGCTGATGCAGATGATGCCAAAGCAAAACAACTTGCAGCCAAATAAATATTATGAAAAACTTATTCCTTATTTCCTTTTTATTTGTCAGCGCAAATTTATCTGCCCAATGTAAAAAAGGCAACTGTATTAACGGCACAGGCACCTACGATTTTAGCTGGTGCTTGTACATAGGCGAATTTAAAAATGGAAAGCCTGAAGGAAAAGGCAGTATGAAATATGGTGACTATATCTACAACGGAAGCTTTATAAATGGATTGGAAGATGGCGATGGAGAAATTGTAAAAAAAGATGGTACAAAAGAAATTGTAGTTTATGAAAAAGGAGTAAAACAAGTCAATCATTTAGTTAAAGTAAAAGCAGAGGATTATCAGCCATTAAGCCCACAGGATGTGAATTGCATTTCAGGGGATTGTATTAATGGTTATGGTACGTACATATTCCCAGGTGGAAATAAATATGTTGGGAATAGGGTTAATTATAGAATGGATGGGAATGGAATTTTTTACTTTGCAAACGGTGATAAGTTGGAGGGTATTTTTAAAAATAATATTCCAAATAGCGGCACCTATATTTATATTTCAGGTGCCAAATACAAAGGAACATATGATGACAAAGGATTGGAATTAAATGGAAGCATTACCTCACCAACAGGCATTTCAATACCTTATGTAAATGGTAAACCTATTATACCACCAAAACCAAAAATAGAAGAAATACAAAAACAAAATAACAATACCCCTGTTAGTAGAGAAAGAATAAAAACTACCTGCAGTGTTTGTTTCGGTAGAGGTTCCCAGCGTAGAACGGAATATTGGGGAGGTTCTCAATTAGGTTTAAGCTTAATGAGCGTCCCCGTAACTTGCTATAAATGTTTCGGTAAAGGCGTGGAATAAATTGTAAACAATAATTTTTTTCTACACCCTAAATAGTCAAAGTTTTATTTAAAATAATATTAGATGGAATAATTTCATAAAAGCATAAAGCACCTATACTAATTTATTTAACATACACATGAAAATTTTAATAAAAATAATTATTGGATCGATACTTTGTTTGAGTTATCATTTAACTAAAGCACAACAATTCTCTAATACAGATTTGCAAATTGTAAAAGATATACAATAAGGTATTATTAAACTAAATGCAAAATCGAATGCCGGCTTAAAGAATCTAATTATGAATGCTGAGGCAGCCAAAGACACTGGCGTGATTTTATACAATGCATGCCCAATAGAATTATTTCCTATAGCTGCTGCAATGGCTGTAAAAAGCGAATAAAGAGATTACACAAAAAATTATTGGTATTAAAATAAAAAGTGGGTGGCTATTATAAGAAACGGAGAAACAGTATTTAGTTACAAATATCTTTTATGGCTCAATATATTAATGACACATAATATACACCCGCTAATAATACCAAAAATGATACAAATACTTTTGTAAAGGTATAATACTGAAAAATAGTTGGTAAAACCTCTAGAACTCAATGTTTTTATCGGTCTTGAAAGAATTTTATGTGCTAGCGGGAAAAAGTGAAAATGTTTTTCCAAGTATGGCTTTTAAAGAAACCGACAGACATAAAATGATAATAAAATTCTGTACCATTTAAGAAGATTACAGGAGAGAGCATGACTGCCAATTTATCAAATTGCTATTCAAATTATTACAAATCGGCAAGGAACTTTAAAGATTCCTATAAGTCAAAAGTTATTCTACGTTGGTGACTTAAAGAAGAATGTACAGTGTAAAAAGTTCATGAAAATTATTATTAAGCAGTACTAATGTGCTTATGCAGACAAGTATCAGTAAAAAAAACTTTTGCATTATTATTTATAAAAATAAAACCGTGCATAAAAAAATAAACTTCCTCTGTAACCTTTTATTACTGATCATACTTTTTTACCTCGCTTATAAGTTTGCAGAAGTAAAAGGTTACAATATAACGGCTGTAGAAAAAGCAAAACTTTTAAACGTGGCGGCTGATAATTTTGTCAATTTCGGCTTTATTATCTGTATTGTTAGCTGTATATGGGTAAACGTGTTAATTTTAAAAACGAAGCAATTATTATGGCTTTGTTTTCCATTTTTATTTACCCTCTTTGTATCATTGGTAATGACTTGGCAATCGGAATATATTTTTATTTATGACAAACAAAATGGCATGTGGAAGGGAGACTTTTCGCTGAGTTACTTTTTAGGAATTGTTATTATTTTTTTGGAATAATTGTTTTTACAATAAATTATTTTATTCTCAAAAGTTCTAAGAATAACAAAGAGAATTTAAAAATATACCCTCCAGAGGGTATTTGAAGAAACAAACAGTTTCCGAAATTTGATTAAAAATTAATTATGAGAAAATTATTTATTATTTCGTTTGCAACTCTATTATTTGCAGCATGCAAAACTGAAGAAAAGAAAGAAACTACTGTAACTTTTAATTTAGACGCTACGAAAACTGCCATTGCAGAAAGTAACCAAACATACGGAGAAGGTTTCGCAAAAGGCGACTCTTCCTTATTTATCAGCAAATACACAAAAGACGGTTGCATTATGCCAGCTAATGCACCAAAATTATGCGGTAGCGTGGCAATTGGATGTTTTTTAAAGGAGCACAGACTATGGGCGTACAAAATATAAACCTAACCACAGAAGAAGTTATGGGTGGCCCAGATGTAGTGGTAGAAACCGGTATGTATGAATTATTAGGTGCAGCTAATAAAAGTTTAGATAAAGGAAAATTTGTAGTTGCCTGGAAAATGGAGGATGGTAAATGGAAAATGCACAGAGATATTTTTACTACAAACTCAGCAGCACCTTCTGTAAAATAAGTTTAAAAATAAGGCGGTCAAAATTAAACTGCGAAGCCACTTATTAAATAAAAGTGAGCATAATCTTTTTAAAATTTCGGTTTGTATTCTCTGAATGTAACAGCGAAATTTTATTTAGTCTTGCTATTTTATATTTTATTACGTTACTAAAAGCAATTTTTTTGACTGCTTTATTTTCAGATTAGAATATGCTTAAGATTTACAAAATGACCATTAAAAGTATTTGGCAAATTTTATTTTAATTATGTAACGAAGTTTTATTTTTCTTCCCTATTGATTTTACCATCATACAAAAAATATCCGTTCAATAGTCCAATACAAAGCAATAGCTGCTATAATAGCCGAAACCGGTATCACAATATTTTTCCTATAATCCGGTGCTTTGGTAAACTTATTTGCAATAAGTAAGTACAATTTTCTAAAAAGTATGAGGGAAATAAGTATAACCGTAAGCTGCCCAAGTTCTACACCAATATTAAACATAATAAGAGATGTAAAATAGGCATTTTTAGGTAGGCCAATTTCGCTGAGTGCACTTGCAAAACCCATTCCGTGTATAAGACCAAATAAAAAAACAATTCCAATTCTGGACTTTTTTAGTGTAGGCGAAAAAATGTTTTCGAGTGCAACATATAAAATAGAGAGTGCAATTACCGGTTCTACAATAGCCGCAGGCGGAACAATTATTTTATACATACTTAAACCAAGCGTAATGGTATGTGCAATAGTAAAAGCAGTTGCCTGCCATAATACAGGTTTTAACTTGGGGCTTAATAAAAACAGGCTTACAACAAACAAAATATGATCTATACCCCAAGGTAAAATATGCTTGTAACCCAACAATAAATACAAATACGAAACTTCTGTTTTCGACATTTTATTTAATTCATCAGGGGCAGGGTGCGC
>JAYUZL010000295.1:0-14125 GCA_043751875.1 Ferruginibacter sp. | reverse complement strand
ATAAGTTCTGCTCCATATAAAGTAAATCAATAAAGGATTCACCATAAATTGCCAAATATTCTAAAATATTGTCTACCCTTTCCTGCAAATTGTTCAGCGGATTTACATGCGCCTTTAATTTTTTTATTTGTCTTTGCTGTGCATCAAACTTTTTCTTTTCTGCCTTTATCATTTTCTTTTCTAAAATTTCAAGTTTATTGAGCGCCTGTGTTCTAAGCGCATGTACATGGCAATTTAAAGTGCTGTCGACTAAAGCGGTAATATTTTTTATTTGATCATAAATATTTTTTAAAGCTTCTTTTTCTTCTTTAATATCGAGTTTAATTTTTGTTTCCCTTAAAACTATTTCTTCTAAAAGTTCTTTTTCGGTTTTAAAAATATCTTCCTCCTTGAAACCAAGTACTTTCATTTTACCTGCTGTTTTTTTATCAATAATGGTAAAAGAATTCCTTAAAATCAGAGGTGGTAAAAAAGTATTTACTTTTTTAAAAACGGCTTTCAACTCAAGCCAATAAGCTATTTCGCCGCCACCACCAATAAATGCAATATTTGGTAAAATAGTTTCCTGAAAAACAGGCCTCAATATAACATTGGGACTAAATCTTTCAGCATTTGTGTTTACTTCCTCCTCCATTTCACTTTCAGAAAAACGGAAGTCGGTATTGGCTACTTTAAAACCGTTGTTATTTATTTCTATCCTTTCTCTGATATCATTTTTCAAATAAAAAAGATTTACATCTCTGCCCGCAGCCTGTACTTTATATTCTTTTGGGAATTTTGCTACAGTTGCAGTTGTACTTTTTTCAGAAAACTGTTCGGACAATTCTTTTTTTATAACGGATGAGAATTCGTTCTTAAAAATTCGATTATCAGGCATTAAAATTACAAGACCATATTTATTAAAGAGATGGTGAACAAACTGAAAAGTAGCATTTTGTAAAATAATATTTTCTTTGTAACACAAACGGATAATTTGTATTATTTCTTCACCAAACTTTTCAACAGAAAGCTGCCCTGCTATAGCATCAATTATTTTAATAAATTCATTATCTATGAGCATTCTGCCAACAGCGCCTTTTTGCGTAGTATTCCATTTGTAAGCAATTCCATTAATGTGTACTTCACCTAATTCATCCAAATCAGCATCC
The DNA here is from genome assembly GCA_043751875.1 of Ferruginibacter sp. Taxonomy (GTDB): domain Bacteria; phylum Bacteroidota; class Bacteroidia; order Chitinophagales; family Chitinophagaceae; genus Ferruginibacter. The sequence continues at coordinate 12,977 of JAYUZL010000295.1, read as the reverse complement.
TCACTGCCCATATAATAAACAGGAACAAATTTCTTGTTGGTCATTAAAACTGCTAGTTCCTCACTCAATTTTACAGCATGGAGAATTTTGTAGATAAAATATAAATGCCCGGTAAAAATGTTGGGCTGGTGTGCCGTACAAACTGTAAAAGTATCTTCGCTAAGAAGGGCTTCTATATTGGCTTGTAGCTTAGCAGAAATTTCAATTTTCTTGTATTGTTCCTTTAGCTGAGTAACCAATACCGGTCTGTTAACCGGATATTTTTCTCTGTCTTCTACCGCTTTTTTTAACCCTTCAATATCTGTTGAGTATGTGTAAAAGTCTTTTAACTGATCTGCACCGTCTAAATAATCCAAAACAAGCTTCGAAAAAGAGTTTGTGTCACGGTAAGAAATTTTAGTAGAAGAAAAATTCATTTATCAAATTTATTGGACCTAAATGGTGAGGGTTATAAACCTATATCAAGAATAAAATTTTAAATTAATTCTGCTTCCAAATCATAATCAAAAGCCTTTGTAATTTTTACCTGTACAAAATCACCGATAACTAATTTCTTTTTGCTGTTAATGATAACTTCATTATCTACTTCAACACTGTCAAATTCTGTACGGGCAATGTATCTTCCACTCTCTCTTTTATCAACCAACACTTTAAAAATTTTACCAACCTTTTCAGCATTTTTTTCTAATGAAATATCCTGCTGCACTTCCATAATATCCTGTGCTCTTTCTTCTTTTTCTTCTGCAGAGATATTATCATCCAATCCGTGAGCATTCGTATCTTCTTCATGGCTGTAAGTAAAAATTCCTACCCTGTCAAACTTCATTTTCTGTAAAAAAGTTTTCAGTTCTTCAACATCTTCTCTCGTCTCTCCGGGGAAACCTGCAATTAAAGTTGTACGCAAACATATACCGGGAACTTTTTCTCTGATGGCAGTTACCAGATCTTCCATTTCTGCTCTTGTAATATTTCTTTTCATTGCCTTCAGCATATTATCTGCTGCGTGCTGCAATGGCATATCGAGGTATTTGCAAATATTGTCATGCGCATTCATGGCATCTAAAATCTCCATAGGGAATTTGGATGGATATGCATAATGTAATCTTATCCACTCGAGCCCTGGTATCAAAGCCAGCTCATTTAATAACTTTGGTAGTTCTCTTTTTTTGTAAATATCCAATCCATAGTAAGTAAGCTCCTGCGCTATCAGCATAATTTCTTTTACGCCCCGTTTTACCAATTGCTTTGCTTCATCAACAATACTTTCTATGGTGCGGCTTACGTGTTTCCCCCGCATTAATGGAATTGCACAAAATGAGCAGGTACGGTTGCAACCTTCGCTAATTTTTACATAAGCATAATGCGATGGTGTGGCCAAAAGTCTTTCGCCAATAAGTTCACCTTTGTAATCAGCTTCAAACCGCTTTAAAATTTGTGGGAGTTCCATTGTACCAAAAAAGGCATCAACTTCAGGTATTTCTTCTTCTAAATTATTTCTGTAACGTTCGCTTAAACAGCCGGTAACATATACCTTATCGAGCTTTCCTTTCTTTTTTAATGCAACATTATGCAAAATGGTATTAATGCTTTCCTCCTTTGCTTTATCTATGAAACCGCAGGTATTAATGATGACAATGTTATGATCTAGTCTTTCATTTTCATGAACGGTATCTATATCATTTGCCAGTAATTGCCCACTTAAAACTTCACTATCCACCATATTTTTACTACAGCCAAGTGTAATAATATTTACTCTGTCTTTTTTTAAGGTTTTTGTTTTCATATTTTTGCAGGTGCAAAGTTAAGTTATTTGAAAAACAAGTTTGCGTTAAAAAGAGCAGACAAATAAGGTGTTGATTCTACCGCTTTATTAACTTGCCCAAGTTGTCCTCTGCAAAAAAAGGCACACAAATTTCTTTAGCCTTTTTCAAACTGTCATCAAGCCCATCAGAATCTCCGCCATTCAATGCACGAGCTCTTTCCATCGCAATCTTTTCATTTACAAATTGAGTATTTTTTACGGCCTCTGCTATAGCCAATACTCTTAAACCTTTGTCTTTAAGTTTACCCAAAGCACTTATTACATAACTTAATGCAAAAAAGTAGTTTTTTTCAAACAAAACAAAAAACTGATTGTGGCCTGCCGGAGGCATTATATTGTAAGGAGAATTTACAATTTCCGGTATAAGGTATTTCGATAATTCAGGCTTTTCGATTCCGTCCTCTACAAACTGCACACAACCAAGCAATGCCCGGGGATAAATGCTAAGCCAGCGTAATTTTCTTCTTAACTCATGCACTTGTGATTCTATTTCAGTAAAATTAGTTCCGGTTTCTTTATAAAACTTATTAATATTTTCTATTTCATTATTATAAAACTGCATAATTAATGTTACTTCTTTTTCAGGAGTTTTCCAGTCTGCAGACTTTAATTTCTTTTTTATTTTTTTTATTCTTGATGTATCATTGTTTATCCATTTCTTATGAATTAAAATTTTATTAATTGCTTTCAGGCTTTCCTCTCTTTTTGATTCTACAAATAACCTTATAGTAGAAGGCATAATTGGATCATTTAAAAAATCTTTTGCAAAACTGTCATAATAATCTACAGTACCAATCATGTCTTCTAAAGATTTAAAATATTCCATGGCATATTTAAAACGTTTCTTATCATGCAAACCTGCATATAGTTTTGATAAACCCTCTAGCATAAAAAGCTTTGTACGTGCATCGTTTTCAAATAAAAAAAGTGCAGGATTTTCTGTTTTGGAAGCCTTTTCCAATAACAATGATAATTGTATTAGATAATATTCAAACCTACCAGGACCTTGTATCATTTTTTATTGTAATTTTTTATTAAAAAAAGTGTTATTGCTTTTCAAAAAAAGCTATCGTACCGCCTACCCATGTTTTATCTTTATTGTAACGTGTACCAATCATTTTGCCTTTGCTTAAACGAGCAAGGTTGAGCACCGCAATGGGACGCTCCCATTGGTCTTTCCAAAAATAAAAAAGTCTGATTTCTGCTTTTGCAGGTTCATCCGGTGTTAAAATAATTGATGCATAATTTACTTTTCTTTGTAATATCCAATTTTCCGGGTCGGCTATGTTATCAATATCCTGTTGGGTAACATCAATGACCACACCCATACCCGCAAAAGAAAAAAGAGGTTTTAAAACATATTCATCCAAATTTACCGGCATTGTAATTTCATTTAAAAAAAAAGTTTCAGGCACATATGGGTTGTCAATAAAAGGAAGTGTAAACTTACTAATTCTGTAAAACCAATTTGGATGAGGTACCCATTTTACATCGTATTCTTTTTTAAGATCTATTAAACCGATTATGCTTTCCTGCTGCTGAAGATCGTCAAAAATAAGCCTGTTATAAATGCGTTTTACAATTTGCTTTTCGCCGTTTTCTTTTTCGTAATAAAGCGTTTTACCATCAGCTTTTAGTTTTGTAAGGCAAATTGTTTCTATGCCTATCAATTGTTTTGTAGCATGGAAATCAATTCGTGTTTTTTGTTGATCGGGATATATTTCCAGCAAAATAACTTCGTTTAAATTATCTTCTCCAATAATGATATCTTTTAATAACTGTATGTAAGATTCTTTGGTATACCCGTTTAAATAAGAAGAATAATTTTGAGGTAATTCTGCATAGGCTGCAGCTATGTCGCTTTGAAAAGTTTGAAATGCAAACAAGGTTGGGAAGCCCTGCATTTCTATTAGTTGTGGCTCGTATTCGCCTGCTGCATTTTCACAAATTCCAAAATCAAAAACCATGCATTGCGCATGTTCTTCATCTCCCGGCACTTTAACATCTTCGGGTATGCTTCTTTCAGTTAAAACTTTAAAATTTGGTGCAACAATAATATCAATGATATCTTCACATGCATCCAACATTTTTTTTGTAAATTCTTTAGGGATAAAAATGGGAGTTTCTGCAATTCTAAAATCTAAAGTTCCTGTGCTTACAGCATCAATACTTTTCATGTAATTACTGTACTTCTCTTCTGTAAAATTTTTATTGAAATTATTTCTTAGTAATTTTTCCATTTAACTTTAATAGATGAAAGAATGAGGAAATCCGGAGCTGTCTTTTATGTTGCATTAAAGCTATTTAATAAATTTTATTTTACTGCTGTAATTGTCAAAAAAAGTACTTTTTATAAGCAGTCCATTTTTAGTTTACTGATAGCGGCATTTAAAAAATTAGGCAAAATATGTGAGTAGGTATGTAAAATTTTATCAGGGTCACCTAATTGTGCAATCATGCTTTCCCATTTTGCTTCCCCATGATTTTGCACTACAATTTGTTTTCTTTCGGGTCTTTGCAAATACATACTCATTCCAACAGCATCTGCTTCGGGGTGAAATTGTGTACCTACCATAAAATCATTAAATCGGATTGACATAATTGCACGCTCTAAAGGAACATGCGGCCGGTTTTTTTCTATAGCTAAAATTCTACCACCTATTTTTTTTATAGCATTGTGGTTAGGTTTTGTAACCTGGTAATCCCTACTATCAACTGCGTAAAAAGGGTCAGTAAGACCTATAAATATAGGATCTAAACCTGCATCTGCAAAATAATGAACAGGGAAAACACCAAAAGCAGTACTTTTTCTTTTGCTTACTTCAGCCGCATCAAAATGCCTGCATGCAAGTTGAAAAGAATGACAAATAAAAAAAACAGGTTTCTTAATTACATTTACTTCAGCCGCATTAAATTTTTCAACTGCTTTTATCCAATCGAAAAAAGAATTTTCCCAAATACTTCCTTCACTGTCAAGTGGTGAGCCCGGGCCACCGCTACTTAAATATATATCGTAACTAAAATCCGGAAGTTCATTGTGTTGACGCACATTAAATTCGTCTAGCACTAATTCACGACCATGTAATTCTGCAAATTGATTTACTATTTCACGAATACAGCGCATTCCCTGGTTTTCTGCACCTTCATACATGTCTAAAATTGCCACCCTCAAAGGTCCATTTCCGTAACTATTCATTTTTCAAAAATAGTAATTACTTCAAACATATGTTGTAGAATTTGGATAATTTAAATAAACGAATTTCATACTCTATTTGCTGCCCTTCTCTAATTTTCAATATCGCCTGCTCACCTTTACCAACGTAGTCATTCTTGCTGTTCCAAGCTGATATAAAACCTGGTGTAGCATCTGTTCCTGAAAAGACCTTGCGAATAGAAATATCCATCTTTACCCATTTGCTTTACTCATTCTGATTTTTTAAATATTTTATGTAATTAAAATTTCAGTCTTTGGTTTGTTAATAATTATAGACTTTTCAACAACATAAACTTTACTCAGGAATAATGCGGCTATCAATGCAATTAAGATCACTAAAACAATACCTGACAAGAGTTTTAATAACAGTTTGTTTGTCTTGGGTATATTTTTTCAAAGTGTAACGACTAAAGAAAATGATAAATTACCTTTACGAAATTGCACTTACAGGTAGTTTCTTTATTTTTACCACAAAGATTAAAGACCTGCGTAAGTTTCTAACAATATTATCAAGAATTATCCTCGCAATTTTATTGCTACTGATTATTTTGTACGGCATTCTTCATTTATCTCCTGTGCAAACATTCCTCGTTAAAAAAATTGCAGCAAACCTATCAGAAAAATTACATACAAAAGTTACTGTAAAAAAGGTTGATTTTCGTTTCTTTAATAAACTTTTATTGCAGGGTGTAATGGTGGAGGATCTCCAAAAAGATACATTATTATCTGCAGGCAGATTAAACGCAAGTGTAAATGACTGGTTCTTTTTTAGAGATAAAATATCACTTGAAAATGTTGGCTTGGAAGATGCCATTGTAAACATGAAAAGAACAGATTCTGTTTGGAATTACCAGTTTTTAGTGGACTATTTTGCAGCACCCAAAAAGAAAAAAACAACGGGCGGTAATGTAGTTATTGATTTAGGACAACTGCATTTTAACAATATAAAATTTAATAAAATTGATGGTTGGATTGGTCAGAATATGGTAGCAAACATAGGTAAATTAGATCTTACAATGGACTTGGTAGATATCAAAAACAAGAAAATTTACATTAAACAGATATTTCTTAAAAACCCACTGTTTTCTCAAAAAGATTACAAAGGCAACAGACCAGTGCAGGCAAATCTTCAGCAGATAATAGAAAAAATTCCGGTACTTGGTGCCTTTAAATGGAACGATGGAGGATGGGATATTAAACTGGGTAAACTCGATATGGAAGATGGTGCTTTTCAAAATGATAAGTTTACAGCAGAGCCACCGTATGTTGATAGGTTTGACGGGCAACATATTCTTTTTCAGGCGTTAAATGGCAGCATGAAAAATTTGCATTTTTTAAACGATACACTTACGATGTACATTAATTTAAATGCCAAAGAAAGAAGCGGTCTGCAAATAAAAAAACTGGAAAGCAATCTAAAACTAACTCCCGAAACAATGGAGTTTAAAAACCTTGATCTTGTTTCAAACAAAAGTAGGCTAAGGGATTATTTTTCCATGACCTACAAAAGTTTTCAGGAAGATTTCAGCAGCTTTTTACACAACGTATCGTTAGAAGCAAATTTTAAAGACGGTACACTTAACAGTGATGACCTGGCTTTTTTTTCTCCTAATTTAAAAAACTGGAAAAGGTTATTTTTTTTGGAAGGAAATGTAAAAGGACCGCTTGATAATTTTGTATCAAAAAATATAAAAATAAAAACGGGTAACACCTTGCTTGAAGGCAACCTGGCCATGCGTGGCTTACCTGACATTAACAGCACTTTTATTGATTTACAGGCAAAACAATTGCGTACCAATTATGCAGATATGATTGGCATTGTACCGCAATTAAAAAAAGTACAAAATCCTGCAATTGCAAAACTTGGTACAGTATCCTTCAATGGAAATTTCGTTGGTTTTATAAGAGACTTTGTGGCTTTTGGTACATTCAATACTGCATTGGGTAATATAACTGCTGACGTAAATATGAAAACGCCCGTTAATAAGGTAGCAGCTTATTCAGGTAGTATTTCCTCAACCGGATTTAATATAGGAACATTTATACAGTCACCACAACTTGGGAAAATTGCTTTAAATGCAAAATTATCAGGTACAGGATTTAATTTAGATGAGTTAAGCGCTAAAGTTAACGGAAAGGTAAATTCGATTGAGTTTAATGGATATAATTATCAAAATTTAACTTTAAATGGCGACTTTGAAAAAAAACTTTTTATCGGTCATTTTTCAATTGATGATCCAAATTTAAAAATATCAAGTTTAGATGGTGCACTCAATCTTTTAGAAAAAAATCCCGGTTTTAAATTGCAGGCTAATGTTGAAAAAGCAGACTTAAAAAATCTTGGTTTTACAAACGAAGCATTTAATTTTTCAGGAGATCTGGATTTGAATTTTACCGGCAACAGTATCGATAATTTTTTAGGGACAGCAAGAGTTTCAAATGCACAATTACAGCAACAAAATAACCGGCTTTCGTTTGACTCGCTTACAATTAATTCTGAAATTATTGATGGCAAAAAATCGCTTTCTCTAAATTCAAACGAAATAGAAGCAAATATTACTGGTTATTTTAAAATCAAAGAATTGCCTGATGCTATGAAGGTATTACTTGCACGTTATTATCCAACATACATAAAAACCCCACCGTTTACAGTTAACAGTATTCAGGATTTCACTTTCAAAATAAAAACCAACAATGTTGATCAATATGTAAAACTGATTGACCCAAAACTCGGTGGGTTTAATAACTCAAATTTTAGCGGCGATTTTAATTTACAAAATTACAAACTCAATTTAAAAGCTGTAATTCCGCAGTTTTATTATGATAAAAAAGCATTTAATAACACTGTTTTAAAAGGTAGAGGCTCAAGAGATACGCTTATAACTGACATTGCTATTGAAGATATTATTATCAATGACAGTTTGCATCTTCCTAATTCCGTATTGAATGTATCTACCAGCAACGATCTTTCTTTTATTAAATTAAATACAAGTGCCAGCAAAATATTTGGTGATGCAGAATTAAACGCAAGTGTTCAAACATTAACCGATGGCGTAAAAATTCATTTCTATCCTTCTTCATTTATTATCAACAACAAAAAATGGCAGTTAGAAAAAGACGGTGAACTTACCCTCCGTAAAAGATTTTTAGATGCAAGTGAAGTAAAGTTTTATCAAAAAGACCAGTCAATTACTCTAAGAACAGAACTATCTGAAGAAAATGACAATACCCATTTGGTGGCTGAACTTAAAAATATTTCTCTGGAAGATTTTGCTTTTATACTCCCATCAAGTCCAGCTTTAAAAGGATTGATAACAGGAACAGTAAATGCTACAGATGTTTTTGGAAAAACAAATATTGATTTTAAAGGACGAGCAGACAGCTTTCAATTAGACGGAAGATATTTGGGCAGAGTAAATTTAACCGCTGATGCAAATACGACTACCGGACTTATCAATTTTAAAACCGATGCAGTAGAAAAAGAATTTGATTTTGCGGTTGATGGATCTTACAATTATAAAGACACAACAGGAAGTTCACTGTTAATAAATGCTCTAGTAAAAGCTTTAAATATTGATATTTTGAAGCCATATTTAAATACTATTTTTAGCGATATTAGGGGAATTGCAAACGGTAATCTAAACATTGCAAAAAATGGCAGTGATCTTACTTTAATTGGAGATGCAATAATTAATAATGGAAGTTTTAAAGTAGCCTTTACACAGGTTCGTTACAATTTTGATAAACAACCTATACATTTTGGCAAAAACTTAATTGATATTGGAACACTTCAAATAAAAGATACGCTTGGCAATTCCGGAATTGTGAGCGGGAAAATGTACCATACTTTTTTTAAAGAATTTTCATTTGAAGAAATGCGGTTTTCTTCCCCCAAAATATTACTGCTTAATACGACAAGAAAAGATAATGCGCAATTTTATGGAAAGGTGATAGGAAGAGGCAACATGTCGCTGAATGGAGATGTTGCAAATATGAGAATGAATATTGATGGTGAGCCTAGTATTACTGACAGCAGTCATATTTATTTACCTACCGGCAACAGCAAAGAAAGCAATGTTATAGATTATATAGAATTTGTTCAGTTCGGATCCTTAATGGATAATGCGTCAGCAAAAGGATCATCAAATCTGCTGGTAAATATGAATTTAGTAGCTAATCCATCCTGCAAAATAGATGTTATACTCGATGAAGAAACCGGAGACGTCATTAAAGGAGAAGGCAATGGCGAATTGAATATTACCGTTGGTACAAAAGAGCCATTATCAATCAGAGGAAGGTATGACCTTACAAGAGGAGAATACACATTTAACTTTCAAACATTTTTAAAGAAACCATTCACACTTAGCCGTGGAAGTATTACCTGGAATGGAGATCCTTTTCTTGCAAACATTGATATGGAGGCAGAATACCTGGCAAAAAATGTAGATATCAGCAGTATTACATCTTCTATAAATTTAAGGCAGCAGGAAGATATTTCTATTATCTCAAAAATAACCGGTACACTGAAAAAGCCCGTAATCAGTTTTGAGTTTCAGTTGCCGGAGCGAAGTGAATTCAATAGAGATTTTTATGTAGTAAGACGTTTGGCAGATTTTAAAAATGACGAGAATGAAATGAATAAACAGGTTGCAAGTTTACTTTTGTTTAACCAGTTTATTAGTAACAGTCAGGCATTAGTAACAGGTAATGGAACACTTGCTCTCGCTACTAACACTATTGGAGGGTTATTAAGTGCAAAAATTACAAGTTTGTTAAGTGGAGCCTTAGAGAAAGCTACAAATGGTGTTGTTTCTTTTTTGATAGATGTTCCATCTTTAAATTTTCAACAGGCTAATCAATTACAGGCTAATATAAGATCAAGTCTCAAATTTAAAATAAACACGAACCTGCGATTGTTAGTGGGCGGAAATATAGACTACAATAATCCAATTACACAGCTTTACAGTAAGGGAATAATTACGCCGGATATTTCTCTGGAATGGCTAATAAATAAAGATGGATCTTTAAGAGTAGTAGGGTTTAACCGAACCACTATTGATTTTACCTCAGGCCAAAGAAACCGCTCCGGTGTGCAGTTAACTTACAGAAAAGATATTGACAGATTAGGTGATATCTTTAGAAGCAAAAAGAGAATATTGGAGTTAGACTCTTTAAAGTTTGCTCCTAAGAAAAAGATTTAAACTATAAATTACAATCCGTTCAGGATTTCATGCCCAAGCTTATCTCTTTTAGTAAAGAGGTATTTTTCATTGTGCAGGTTTGGTTTCATTTCTATTGTTACGGTATCAACTACTTCCAATCCATATCCGGAAAGACCTGCCCGCTTCCGTGGGTTATTACTCATCAGTCTCATTTTAGTAACATTTAACTCACGCAATATTTGTGCGCCAACACCATAATCTCTTTGATCTCCGGCAAAACCAAGTTCAATATTTGCTTCTACTGTATCCCTTCCCTGCTCTTGTAATTTGTATGCTTTTAATTTATTTAGCAAACCTATTCCTCTACCCTCCTGGTTCATATACAACACAACTCCTTTTCCTTCTTCTTCTATAATTTGTAATGCATGGTGCAGTTGCTCGCCACAATCGCAACGCAACGATCCCAATATATCTCCGGTCATACAACTGCTATGTACTCTTACAAGTACGGGTTCATCTTTTTCCCAGTTGCCTTTTTTCATAGCAAGATGCACATCACCGGTATTTACCTGTGTGTAAGCAATCAGTTCAAAATCTCCATATTTAGTAGGCATGTTTACACGTACCTCTTCTCTAATTAGGGTTTCGTGTTTTAACCTGAAAGCAATTAAATCTTTTATCGATATTATTTTAAGATCAAATTTTTGAGCTATAATTCTTAACTCTGGTAAACGGGCCATGCTGCCATCTTCATTCATAATTTCTACCAAAACCCCTGCAGGGTCAAATCCTGCCAGCATAGCAATATCAATGGTAGCCTCTGTATGTCCTGCTCTTCTTAAAACCCCACTGTTTTTTGCTTTTAAAGGAAAAATATGACCTGGTCTGCCCAGGTCTTCAGGTTTTGTAGCAGGATTAATAAGAGCTAGGACAGTTTTGGATCTATCGTGAGCAGAAATTCCGGTTGTACAACCATCACCTATTAAATCTATACTAACGGTAAAAGCTGTTTCGTGTAAAGAAGTATTATCCATTACCATTGGCTGCAATTGTAATTCTTCGCAACGTTTTTCGGTAATTGCAGCACAAATTAGACCCCGCCCATGGGTGCTCATAAAATTGATAACTTCAGGGGTAACATTTCTTGCCGCAGTTACAAAATCGCCTTCGTTTTCTCTGTCCTCGTCATCTACAACAATTATCAACTTCCCTTCTTGTATGTCTTTTATAGCTTCTTCAATGGTGTTTAGCATCAAACTTAATTTATTACAAAGTTACCTGATTAACAAAATTTGTTATGATAATCTTTCTTTTTTCGAAAAAATAAAATTTAAATATGCATTTACCAACTTTTGAATTTTGGTAAAGAATTGTTAATAAAACAACGTTCATTTTAAAAAAAAGAGTTGTTTCTTTGCGGTTAAACCTAATAAACATGCTTTTGAGAAAAATTTTACCATTTTTTATTGTTTTGCTGTACTTGCCTTTTTTATTAAAGGCTCAGGTTACAACAAGTAGTATATCAGGTACTATAAAATCAGCAAACTTTTCCGACTTACCCGGGGCGTCTATCACAGCTGTTCATATTCCTACAGGAACGGTTTATTCATCATTGGCACGTTCGGCAGGACGTTTCGACATAAATAATATGAATCCCGGTGGTCCATATAAAATTACAGTAACATTTTCCGGTTTTGAAACTGAAGTAAGAGAAGACGTGTTTCTTATTCTAGGTGAAACACTTAAAACAGATTTTCAATTAGGAAATAAGACAACAGACTTAACTGCGGTTGTTGTTACTGGCAGAAGAGTTTCTACAGCAAAAACAGGAACTGAAACAAGTATTGGAAGGGCAAAATTAGATATTTTGCCAACTATTGGTAGAAACCTGGGTGACTATTTAAGATTTACCCCACAGGCAAAAGTAAACGGAGCAAGTATATCTATTGGAGGTCAAAACAACAGATATAACGGATTCCTTATTGATGGTGCAGTAAATAATGATGTATTTGGTTTAAGTGCATCGGGTACAAATGGCGGCCAGGCCGGTACACCTCCAATAAGTATAGATGCAATTGACCAGCTTGTTGTCCAAATTGCGCCTTTTGATGCATCTGTAGGCAATTTTACTGGCGGAGCTATTAATGCTGTAACCAAAGCAGGTACGAATATTTTTCATGGTTCTGCTTATTATGTTTATAGGAACCAAAATCTTGCAGGTCTTACACCTAATGTGCCAGATAATCTAAGAATAAAATATCCAAAATTCAAGAACGAAACTTCAGGTTTTACAATAGGTGGTCCAATTATTAAAAACAAAGCCTTTTTCTTTATTAATGCTGAGAAACAAAAAGATAATCGTCCCCAGCCTTATACAGGACCCGAAGGAGGTGTTATTGATTCTATCAATAAATTAATAACCTATATTAAATCAAACTACAATTATGATCTGGGTGATTTTAGAAACAATGAGGATAAGATTGACAGGACAAATATTAATACCCGTTTCGATTTCAACCTAAACCCGGCAAATAAACTTACGCTCAGCTACAGGTATACAAAAGCAGAACGTATAAATGCTAACAGAAGTTCTTATAACGGAGCTTCAGGTTCTATTGCCTTTACCAATGGAGCACAGTTTTTTCCATCAATAACTAATTCGGGAAATCTGGAATTAAACTCAAAATTCAGCAATACAAAAAATAATAAATTCAGGGTTTCTTTTACAGATGTAAATGATGATCGTGGTTTTGTTGGAGATCCTTTTCCAACAATCTCT
>JAYUZL010000294.1:0-4646 GCA_043751875.1 Ferruginibacter sp. | reverse complement strand
GAACAGGTTAAGCCTGTAGCTACTAACTCTGCTTTTGATATTTGTGCATTAGCTTCGATTGTAAACAAACTAATGAACATCAGCATTATAATATTTTTCATAATTGTATTTTTTTAACTGCATGTTTTACGAACATTCAGCAGTTGTCTTTAAAAATTTATTTTAATTCTTCTTTGGTCTATCATACTGGCAGCAACCCGGTAACTTATTGTAAACAGCATCCGGGGCTTTAAACAAATCGCTGTCATAACCTACGAGTGAAATTCTCTTTAATACATCGTCTTTGCTAGTCTTTGCAGCATCAAACGTAATGACCGCTATACCGGTTTCTTCATTCCATTCAGCCTGAGAAATATTTTTCTGATTTGCTGCCTTTTCAATTTTCGCTTTACACATTCCACAATTGCCGTAAATTTTTACTGTATCTGTTACGGAGTTTTTTATTTGTGCACTTGCATTTGTAAACAACAAGAGTATGGCAATGGCCATTAGTGATAATGTTTTCATTATTTATTTTGTAATTTTTATAAAAAGATAAATACCTGCTATTACAGAACATAGCATGCTCTGAATTAATAATAAGATCTTTTTAAATCCTGTAAGTGCAATACAAAACAGTAAGTTTTTTTACAGATGGTATAGGTGAAGGAGCGTAATTTATTTTAATTGAGTTTTCATCAAACACGGCTTTTGTAAATTCAGATAAAGAAGCTGGGGCATTAGTTACTAAGGGGTGACAGACATTCATGAAAATTGCGGCGGAGCTTTTTTGATGTTCCGTATCAATTTTTAATTGCTTAACCTCATCCTTACAACAACCTTTTTTTGTTGCGCTTTCCTTCATGCCACATTTAACGCAACTTTTATTTTCACTTTTAGAAAGATCCCAGCCAATAAATTTATCCATGCAAAAATGTAAATGCACAGTAGCACCAACGGTTGTTACACCGTAAATAAACATTAAAAATATGACAGCTAACTTTTTCAGAATGTAAAAATAATATTAATTAGTATGAGAATTTGTTAATGTATGTCTCTTTTTCAGTTTCAAAAAAGCAAGTTGTTTGTAAGGACAATTGTTAATAGTAAAATTTCTTAATAATTATATATGCCAAAACAATTGTTAGGAGTAAAGTAATAATGGTAATAATCACAGCTGATTGATCCAGACTTTTTCTCTTTAGTCTTTTTTTATTTTTTAACTGTGACTTTAAATTTCTGTTTATGTCGTTTACCAATATTGGTATTTTATTACATGTAATTTGTTGCAGTCCTTCTGCCGATTCCTTATCAAAATCATCATTCGAATTTTCAAACATCAGCTCATCGCTGTTTAATGCATCGTTTAAATCATTCAACCTTTCATGGTTGTTGCTTTCTTCTTTGTTTAATATGTCTTCAAAATTATTGTTCATGTTGTGGCATTCTGAGCATAAAAATTTTTAAGTTTCTTTTGCCGTTTTGAATATGGCTTTTTACCTGTAACCCATTGTAACAGGTTAAGTCTGTTATTTCCTGATAAGATTTTTTTTGCAGATAAAATAAGTCGAGACAAATGCGTTGCTCTTCTGAAAGCAATTTTAAAGCAACTTCTAAATTATTTAAAGTAATCTCTTTTTTTTCTGCTGTATACTGTTCTTCTTTTTCATTTTCTACAAGATAAATTCTATCATTAATCTCAACTGTATTTTTTTTACCATCCCTCAATTTCATCAAACAATGGTTTTTTGCAACCATGTAGATCCAGCTCTTAAAATACTCAACCTTGTATTTATGTAATTCATTTATAACTTTTAAAAAAACCTGCTGCACGCTGTCTTTAGCATCTTCCTCATCTTCTAAATATTTCATACATACGCCTAACAGCATACCGGTATATCGCTTTAATAAAATGCCAAGTGCCTCTGTATTTCCATCTTTACAATAGAGCTGTAAAAGTTCCTTATCGTCTTTATCGTGGTATTTTGTAACCATGTTTTGCAATAAATGCAGTTTTATAATGGTTAGATGAATACACTGAAAAATTCCATAATTGAGATCATTATTTTACAACAGATGCGGTAGTGAGTGAGGAAGTATTTTTGGAGTCGTTTATATGTTTATCAAAAAACAACATTTTAATTGCAATAACAAGCAACAACACTGCGAAGCATTTTTTTAAAATTTCCTGAGGGACGGCTAAAGCAATTCTGCTTCCAAAATAACTTCCTATAAAAAAAGCCAGTGCAATAACAGCAGTAACTTTTATATCTACGTATCCTGCTTTATAAAATTGTATAACACCCAAAAGACCAATAGGTAACAATAATATTGATAATGATGTTCCCTGTGCCGTTCTTTGAGAAAAACCTATAAAGTAAATAAGGGCAGGTACAATTATAATACCACCACCAATACCAACTACTCCACTGAGTATTCCAGCGGCAAGGCCAATCAACAATAAAATAAAAACTGTTTGTAAGTCCATCTTTTTAGGGTTGTTGGGTATTGTTTTTGGGGAAATGTTCATTGTACATTTTTATAGAATCATCAATTACTTTATATGCGGCTTCCTTATTTTGAAATTCATCTATCTCTACTTTTTTATTTTCCAACACCTTGTATTGTTCAAAAAAGTTTTTTAGCACATTTATAAAATGCTCAGGTAACTCTTCAATGCTTTTAATGTGGTTTACAGACGGATCATTTGCGGCAACTGCAATAATTTTATCATCTTTCTCACCATTGTCAATCATTTGCATGTTCCCGATAACGGTGGCTTTTACCAGGCATAATGGTGCAATGCTTTCGCTGCACAAAACCAAAATATCCAATGGGTCTCCATCATCACCAAGTGTCTGTGGAATAAAACCATAATTTATTGGGTAATGAAAGGATGAATAAATTACACGGTCAAGTTTTAATAAACCTGTTTGCTTATCTATTTCATATTTGCAGCTACTGCCTTTTGGTATTTCTATTAAAGCATTTACCTGTTCCGGAGCATCGTAACCATATTCGGCGCCATGCCATGGGTGTAATACATACATAAATTAATTATTTATAATTTTAAAACCTATAAATGTTGCAACAATACACGCAGCAACACTTGTAAAAATGTAAATGGCAGCAGTTAAATATTCACCGGTTTTTATGAGCTGAAAATTTTCTGCGCTAAAGGTAGAAAATGTTGTAAAGCCACCGCATATGCCTGTTGCTAAAAAAAGTCTAGCATCTAAAGACAAAAGGTTTGTTTTTTCACTTAATGCTAACACAATACCTATAATGAGACATCCGATGATATTGATAAATAATGTGTGAAAAGGAAAACTGTTTGTTTTCCATGAAATCGTGATGAAATATCGTAACATAGCACCAATACTACCACCCAAGCCCACCATTATAAAACTCTTTATCATTATTAATTGTTTAAAGAACTGTCAGCTGAAGTATATTTAAAATCGACGCTCCAAACATTATCCCTTTTAAGTACTTTAATATTCATAGGTTGTTTCATGTAAGAGTTGCTGTAATTTATAATGGTAATTGAATCGTTTTGGTCCGTTAATGTATTAATAGTGTAGGAAGCTTTTCTATAAGCTACTTTTTTTTCTGCAGGAAGTCGATCATAATAAGTTTTATAAGATTGAAACATGGCAGCATTTTGCTGATCGTTTAATAAAAGAGGTTCAGCTGCTTTAAAATTTCCATCCAGCGTTGCACGAATAAATTCAGTTCCTGTTTCTACTGCAGTTACAGGTCTTTTAGGGTCGTTGTTGTTGCAGGCAATTAAACTTACAATAACGAAAAACAATCCAACTACTTTTTTCATATTTCAAATTTAACGGTTTGCGGCTTCATAAAAAAAGGACTTTTTGTAGGGGCGATTTTATAAAAATGGGCTGCATCCCCGGTGGTTAGAATTACCCCGGTCGTTGATCACTTCTTGATAATAGGGGAATTGGGTATCTTTTAAGGTTAGCTGTTATTTTTTATTATTATCACTAATGTCTTTGCTTTCTTTTTATAATACCGCCTGATGCTTCTTTAATGGTGCTGGCAAACACAAATGCATTGGCATCTACATTGTAAACAAGGTTTTTTAATTTGCGCATTTCCAAGCGTGTAACAACCGTAAAAATAATATCACAATCTGAACTTACATTAAACTTGCCGGGCAAAAAACCACGTTCACCTTTGTAAACCGTAATGCCTCTTCCCAAACTATTTACGATCTGGTATTTTATTTCTTCGCTTTTGCCCGATATGATGGTAACGCCGGTGTAAGCCTGTAAACCTTCTACCACATAATTAATGGTACTGGTAGCTGCAAAATAGGTGAGTACAGAGTACAACGAAGTTTGTATACCAAATTTAAATGCGGCTATAGAAAATATGAGTATATTAATGCCTAAAATAATTTCAGTAATGGTAAACGATGTGCGTTTTAGTGTGTATAAAGCTAATACTTCAATACCATCTAACGCCGCACCTGCTCTCATGATTAGCCCAATACCAATGCCAAGAAATACACCACCAAAAATGGCAACCAATAACTTATCGTTGGTTACCGCATATTCCGGAATATAGTATAAACAAATACCCAATAAGATAATGCTGATAAATGTTCTTATGGCAAATCTTTTCCCTACAGAGAAATAACTGAT
>JAYUZL010000293.1:0-6202 GCA_043751875.1 Ferruginibacter sp. | reverse complement strand
GATTTATGTTGCTGTGCTTTTGTAATTTTTGGGAGTATTGCAATTAGCATACATGCAGCGGAGATATTTGTAAACCCATCTACCCAAAACAATAATTTATAATTAATAGCTGCCAACAAACCGCCTAAAGCACTGCCTATGCCCCACCCTAAATTAATTGAAAGCCGAACCAGAGAAAATGATTGGGTTCTGTTTTCCGGTGTACTATACAATGCAATAGCAGTGGCGTTTGCAGGCCGGAAACTTTCATTTATCATACTTAAAAAAAATGTGCAAATAACAATAGCTAAATAGGAATTCATTTGCCCTAAAACAATGAACATGATCCCCCCTAAAAACAGCGCACCAAATTGTACATAATAAAAACCAAAACGGTCACTTATTTTTCCGCCAATCAATGCCCCTATAATTGAACCCAACCCATAAACCGCAACTACATATCCACCTTGTTTTAAGGTAAAACCCAGGTGATTACAATACAATGTCATAAATGCCAACACCATTGTGCCGCTGCGGTTTATCAGCATCACAATACTTAGCAACCATACCTTTTTAGTAAGCCCGCTATACGCATTTTTGTACAGATTGATGGTTCTGGAAATCATGGAAAACCTTCGTAAATTAAAAATTTATAACATTTTGAAAGTTACCGTTTTGGGTGCACTTTCAAATAAAGAGATTATAACCTCAGGCGGCAGCGTAAGTTTTCTGACAGCTGTATCTAACCATGCACCATCCGCAGTAATAATGGCAGCAAGAGTTTCATCGTTTTTATAAATTTCATGTATCATGGTCCATCGTCCAAAATCAGGAGTTACTTTATCCAGCTTTACATTAATAGTAACTTTATCGCCAAACAAAATTTCTCTTTTAAAAATACATTCCTCTCTAAATAATATTGGACCAATATGCTGCTCTTGCATAAAAGAGGGAGTTAAACCATTTTCCACTAAAAAAGCCATCCGACAGTAAGCCCCAAAATCGTAATATTTTGAATGCAGCATATGAAAATTTGGATCAAGATCAGACCAGCGAACTTCAATATTTTTTATAAAACCATTCATCTTTAAAAATTTAATTAATGTTTGAAATACTTTCGTGATAATATCCTTAGGATATTTATAATAAAAAAACTTCCCGCCAAGGCGAGAAGAAAATTTTATTTTACAAATATAATACGGTTATCCATTGTACATAATATCGTAATATTCTTTTGCCATTCTGTTGCTGTCGAATTGCCACCTTACGTCGTGCATGCCGTTCTTTACAATCTGGCGCCAAACGTTTGCGTTTTCATAATACATGGGCAGTATCTGGGTTTCAAGAATTTCATACATTTTTTCAAGATCATATTCATCCTGCTCATGTTGTCCCATATTTTCATAATCAGCAGGTGGTATTAAAAACCCATTGTTACCATGGTTAATAAATTCGCATATCCAGCCATCATTTGTGCTAAAGTTTACAGCTCCGTTCATTGCTGCAGTCATTCCACTCGTACCACTCGCTTCTCTTGGCACACGTGGGTTATTCAACCATACATCAGATGCCTGTTTTAATCTTTTGCTTAATGCTAGTTCATACCCAACACATACTGCAACATTTGGAAATTCTTTGCTGAGATTTACTAAAAAATTAAAATCACTTATTGCTGGATAATCAACCGGATAAGGCTTTCCAGCCCAGATGATTTGTACAGGATATTTAGTATTAGCCATCAATGCCTTAAACTTTTCCTGATTTCTAGTAATTAGTTCTGCACGCTTATAACCTGCAAATCTTCTTGCCCAAACTATAGTAAGTACATCAGGGTTCATTACTTTACCAGACTGGTCTGATACAATTTCAAAGGCTCTTTTTTTGAGGTATCTTTTTCTGTCAATAAATCCTTCATCATTGTGTGTATCAGCAAAATTATACAATTGCTTATCTGCCCAATAATGCCAGTTCTGCGCATTTGTTATTGCTTTAATCTCACAAATATTTTCATATTTGCTCCACATTTTTCTGCTTACTTCGCCATGTAGTTGGCTCACACCATTTGCTAATCTGGCGAAACGCAACGCTGCAAGAGAATGATTAAACTCGTTATCTGTAATACCGGTTAATGCTCTTACTTCATCTAAAGATAATCCGCAGAAATAACCCATCTTTTCACACAAATACATATCATGCTTTTCATTGCCCGCTTCCTCAGGTGTATGTGTCGTAAAAACAAGGCGCTTCTTTACTTCTTCTTTATTTTTTCCAAATTTCTGATAAAGATAAAATGCTGCACTTACTGCATGTGCCTCATTTAAATGATATACATCAGGATTAAAATTTAACTCATCCATCAACTTTGCACCACCAACCCCAAGTAAAATAAATTGAGCAACTTTGGTAGCAACATTTGCATCATACAATCTGTGTGTAATGGTTTGAGAAACATAATCATTTTCAGGAAGATCTGTACTCAGCAAAAACAGTGGCGCACTCTTAAATGTTTCAGGATTTAAATAAAAAACCTTTACCCAAACAGGATGTTCGTGTATGTTTATCTGAAATTTTATTCCGGTATCTTCTAAATAATTATAAATTTTTTCATTCCACTGCACCTGCAAGGTTTGATCTGGATTGCGGGCCTGGTCATAATATCCATACTTCCAAAGTATGCCAATGCCTACTAAATTTTGCCTTAACTCATAAGCACTTCTAAGATGAGAGCCGCTTAAATAACCTAAACCGCCACTGTAAATTTTTAATGGCTGGTGCACAGCAAATTCCATAGAAAAATAGGCTGATTTTTTTGAATATGCAGGATCTACCAAATATGGAACTTCATAGCTTTTAAAATTCATTCTTTTAATATTTAATGAACTGCAATATAATTAGGATTATCTAAATAAGCGAAGGATGTTTTCTTAACTCCTTAATACAAAAAAGAAATATTTTAATAATAAACTACCTGCATTTTAAAATAACGGTATAAATAAAAATTATTATTAGATTTGTCTAACTTTATAATTTTAAAGAGCGAAGTTTAGATGTATGATAAAAAAGGACTTGCCTTATAATTCACTTAGTGAAGTACATAACAGTATTGATACAACTGTTCCTAAAAAAGGATTAAGGAAAATATTTTCATTTTTAGGTCCTGCTTATTTAATAAGTGTTGGGTATATGGACCCAGGTAACTGGGCTACAGATATTGAAGGTGGCAGCACTTATGGTTATGCATTGATTTGGGTATTATTGATGAGTAATCTTATGGCTTTGTTGCTACAGGGCTTATCAGCGAGGCTAGGCATTGTAAGAGGAAGAGATCTTGCACAGGCAAACAGAGAAACTTACCCTAAAGTAATAAATTTTATTTTGTACTTACTGGCGGAAGTAGCGATAGCTGCCTGCGATCTTGCAGAGGTGTTGGGTATGGCGATTGGTATTCAATTATTGACAGGCTTGCCATTGGTATGGGGTGTTAGTATAACAGTGCTTGATACGTTTTTATTGCTCTATTTACAAAAACTGGGTATGCGTAAAATGGAGGCATTTATTATTGCTTTGGTAGGTGTAATATTTGTTGCCTTTTTTATACAAATATTTATGGCTGCGCCAGAAGTTGGTGAAATCGTAAAAGGTTTTTTACCAACATTTCCAGATAAAATAAATCCGAAAAACGAAACTGCACTTTTTTTAGCCGTAGGTATCATTGGTGCTACTGTAATGCCGCATAATCTTTATTTGCATTCAGCATTGGTACAATCAAGAAAAATTGACCGAACAGATTTTGGTATTAGGCAGGCAATAAAATTTAACCGAATAGATACTACCATCGCACTTAATCTTGCTTTTTTTGTAAATGCTGCCATACTTATATTGGCAGGTACTTTATTTTTTGGGACAGAATATGCCGGCACAAAAGAAATACAGGATGCACATGAACTGCTTCCCTCTTTTTTAGGCAAGAGTGCCCCAATACTCTTTGCAGTAGCACTTATAGCTGCAGGGCAAAGCAGTACAGTTACAGGAACACTTGCCGGGCAAATAATAATGGAAGGTTATTTAAGTCTCAGAATAAATCCATTGCTCCGCAGACTGATAACCAGAATGGTAGCCATTGTACCGGCACTGATTGTAATATTAATTTATGGGGAAAAAGAAGTGGGAAGTCTTTTAGTGATGAGCCAGGTTATACTGAGCATGCAACTTGGTTTTGCAGTTATTCCATTAATATATTTTGTAAGTGATAAAAAAACGATGGGCAAATTTGCCATTAATAACCTTACTAAAATAACAGCAGGAGCAATTGCAGCCGTTCTTGTTTATTTAAATTTGAGACTGCTTGTAGAAAAATCTCTTGTAATATTTAATAATGATACTGTCTGGCCAAAAATATTTTTAATAGCTTCTGCAATATTTTTTGGCGGCATCCTTATTTACATTACATTTTTTCCATTATTTAAAAACAAAAATTTACATAAATCAATTGCCATGCATGCGGCAGAAAACCAGCTGCCCGAATTAGTTATTCCAACTTACAACAATATTGCAATAGCTTTGGATTTTAGTAAAGATGACCACAAAATATTGGCTTACGCTTTAGGTCAGGGAAACCCAAATTCGAATTATTTATTAATACATGTGGTAGAGAGCGCTTCAGCAAATTTGTGGGGAGAAAACAGCAATGATAATGAAACCGCAAAAGACAAAGAGCAACTACAGCATTATGTAAATCAACTTCAGGCAAAGGACTTGAAAGTAACAGCAGAGCTCGGTTACAAAAGCAGGGTTAAAGAAATTATAAGAATTGTGAAGGAGAAAAAAGCTGATTTAATTGTTATGGGAGCACATGGTCACTCAGGAGTAAAAGATATTATTTATGGCGAAACAGTAAATGCAGTAAGGCATGAATTGAAGATACCTGTATTAATTGTTACATTGTAATAAGTGGTACTTTCTCAGCAAAAAAGAGATTCCACTTTTTTTGTTTGTCCTCTATTTGTCCGTTCATGGTTTGTCCATCATAATCATCCTGCATTTTATTCATCATATCACAACACTCCTTATAAATTTTGGGCAAAACTGAATTGCAGTTTGATGTTGTGATAACTGTGTTTTTTAATTTATTTATAAAAATACCTGCAGCCAGATAACTCACATCAAAATGATGCTGCTCATGATTTAAAATGTAAGCAGTTGTTTTTCCCGGCCTAACCCAAGATCCTTTTTTATTAAAATAACAATATACTGCTACATTTATTTCTCCTTTACCGTTAGAAGAATTCATGTTTGCTTTGTATCCAAAACCTGAAGCGGTTATAGCAGCAACAGGGCTTAACGCACCGGGAATTCCCTTGAAATCTTCCCACAACAAACTTTTTGTAGGATTGTAATAAATAGTATTACTCTTGTTCATTTCCGTTTGTTCTGTCCAATATACATTTACTGTAACCTGTGCCACAGGTTGTAAATAATTCAGCACAAAAAGTATAACAAGAGAGAAAATCTTCATTAAAAGTGGTTTGTTCGAACTCAAAAAAACAACAATCTTTTTACACAAAATATTAATGGTAGTACAATTAGTAATCAATTAACAGCAATTGCAAAAAATATTGAAACAGCATTACAGTCTTTGTTTAACTTTCGCCAACAGTTGATCAACATTTATTTTTTCCATACAATTAAAATGATCAAGCGGACATTTTTTTAAACCGTATTTACTGCAAGGCTGACATTTTAAATTAAGAACAACATTTTCGTATACAGGTTTTTGTTGATTACTTAAAAAATTGCTGCCATAGTATGGTTCCACATCAAGATCTGGCGTAGTTCCTCCCCAAATTGCAATAACAGGTCTTTTGAGCGCACAAGCTATGTATTGCATACCTGTATCGTTGCTGACAACAAACTTTGCTTTTTTAATAATGTCTGCAGACTCACTTATATTAAACTTACCGCAGGCGTTGTAAATTTTTAATGGGTTATTTTGAGAAATAATATTTCCATTTGCTGCATCTTCCTTACCTCCGAGTAAAATAATTGGATGATCAATTTTATTACAAAGTTCTACAATTTTATGAACAGGAAAACGTTTTGTAAAATATGTAGCACCAATTACTATTACAAAATAACCTGCAAGGTGTCCTGTTGGAATATCATCAGGTTTTACCTCGTATTGTTTTGTTATAAAATAATCTAAACCGCCCCCATCGTCTTTTAC
>JAYUZL010000292.1:0-19689 GCA_043751875.1 Ferruginibacter sp. | reverse complement strand
CCATGCACTTGGGGAATGCATCTAAAAGAATATGGATCCTGAACCTGCATTTTTTTTTGTGAAGCGATTTCGCTGCCACTTAATAATTCTCTTAAAATTGCAGCCACTATTCCTTGTCCTTTATGGGGACGTACAGCATGAATATGAGCATCAAATGGTTCCATTGTACCATCAAAGGCATCAAAACTAATAGCTGCAATTATGTTTGCCCAATGCAATAAACGCTCGGCCTGTACAAGATTATGAAGCCCGTAAGCGCTCATAAATTGTGTGCCGTTTATAAGTGCTAGCCCTTCTTTACTTTGTAATACAATGGGCTGCCAGTTTAATTTTCCCAAAGCATTCGCAGTTGTCATTTTTTTACCCTGCAAATAAACTTCTCCCAGGCCTATTAAAGGCAAACTTAAATGACTTAAAGGAGCTAGATCTCCCGATGCACCTAACGATCCCTGTGTATAAATAACGGGATACATTTTGGCATTGTACATATCCATCAGCCGTTTTACGGTCTCAATCTGCACACCTGAGTGACCATAACTCAGCGATTTTACTTTTAGCATGATCATTAACTTCACAATATCTTCCGGCACTTCTTCTCCTAAACCACAGGCATGAGATTTTAATAAATTATTTTGTAGTTCACCAAGCTGGTCATCATCTATTTGAACATTTTGCAAAAACCCAAACCCTGTATTAACGCCATAAAAAAGCACATCAGATGATTTAATTTTCTCATCCAAATATGCTCTGCATTTTAATATACTTTGATGTGCATCAAAAGTTATTGAAACCTGTTGGTCATAGGCAAGCAAATTTTTAATCTGCTGAAAGTTTGTGTGCTTTCTATCAAGCGGTACATAATTATAACTCATTTACCATATGGTTTTATTATTTTTAAATCAGCCATTTCAAAAGTAACCAAACAATATTGAAAAAACTTCGTGCTTGCTACGCACTAATTGATAATTAAACTTTTTAAAAATTCATAATGAAAAAGACTTTTTTAATAATATTTATGATTGCTTTTTCTAATCTATTATATGCTCAAACGCTAAAAATATTAACCTCGGGTACAAAAACTTCGTTGAGAGGATTAAGTGTCGTTTCCGATAAAACTGCCTGGGTTAGCGGTAGTGACGGAACAGTAGGTATTACATTAGATGGTGGAGCTAATTGGAATTGGCTTAACATAAATGGTTTTGAAAAAAGAGATTTTAGAGATATTGAGGCGTTTAATGACAGTACTGCAATAATAATGGCAGTTGATGAGCCTGCTTACATTTTAAAAACAAATGATAAAGGTAAAACATGGAAAACAGTTTACAGTAATTTAGATAAAGGAATGTTTTTAGACGCAATGGATTTTAATGGTAAAGATGGTGTTGTAATTGGTGATCCGATTAAAGGTAAATTCTTTGTAGCACAAACAAATGATGAAGGAGAAAGTTGGAAAGATATGGCTTTCGACAACAGACCAATTGCAGATAGTGGAGAAGCCTGTTTTGCAAGTAGCGGAACAAATGTGCGGTTACTTAAAAATAAAAAATCAATATTTATAAGTGGTGGTGCAGCATCTCATTTGTATTATAATAAAATCAAAAGATCACTTCCAATTTTACAGGGTAAAACAAGTGCAGGCGCCAACTCTATCGCTTTTAAAAATAAAAAAATGTTTATTGTTGTGGGTGGCAATTTTAATTTTAAAAACAATACTGAAAAGAATTGCCTCATAACGTTCAATGTAGGAAAAACATGGTCTGCACCCTCAGTACCTCCGTTAGGTTACAGAAGCTGTATCGAGTTTATAAAACAAAATACATGGATAACCTGTGGCTTAAACGGTATAGATATTTCCACAAATGACGGTAAAGAATTTAAATCAATAAGCACTGAAAGTTTTCATGTATGCCGAAAGTCACCCACGAACAATATTGTATATTTTGCAGGCTCCAATGGAAGAATTGGGTCTTATATATTTAAAAATAGATAATAAAAAAAGACTATTAAACCATCTCTTTTTTTATTTTATCCAAACAAATCCTGCTGTAGATTTTCATTCTTTGCAACAATCCACTCCATTTCAATACTTTTATTAAAATCCATTAGTTTAGAACCGATTGCTTTCCATCCCATAACCTCAACAAGCTTATCGACTTTAAATTTTACATTATTTACCAATTGGCCTTTTCCTGTTTTCACATTCAGCAAAGGAATTTCGGACGATGATATTGCATATAACAAATTGCTTTTACCTTCTTTTATAAAAAAGTATTTATTATTTAAAGTAGTAGTTTCTATTTTAAAACGCTTCACATTAAACTGCATTTTATCATTATCCAAATAAACGGCGGAAAACACTTTTTCAATATTAAACTTTTCTAAGGTAAGAATTTTTTCTGTTTCAAAACGCTGGGTAAGTTCCTGGTCTATCATTTCATAATTACCATCTTTGTAAAATATAATAAGCCGGTCTTCTGCTTCAAATTTACCTAAGAATAATCCTTTTTCATCAGCATTTAATCTTCCAAACTTGTCATCATACCAAAGTTTTTTTGCATCAAGTGTAGATTTACCGGCTTGTTTGAAACGAATTGTTTTAATGGGATATTTAGTAACCGTATTACCTATTGCGCCCCTACCCTTTATCTCCAGTTCTTCAAAATAAAAATCAAATTCTTTTTTCTTGGCCGAGCAGTTTGGACTCAAAATTATTTTTACAACTTCAGCTTCGCCATTTGCATTGGTACTAAAATAATGTATTCTGCTTTTTTCTGATCCTTTGGTAAGATCATATTCCTTTTCTCGGGTAATGCCGGTTACGTTAAATCTTTTTGCAAAGCTTGTACCCGTTTTCCCATCTACATAAATGATATTGTAAGTAGTTCTCTCATCTGCTTTTTGAAACACTGCAGCATGTATAATATCTTTTCCTATAAATGTTTTTTCAGATACTCTTACCACTTTCATAATACCTGATTTTGTAAAGGCAATGATATCATCCAGATCTGAAACCTCACCGATATACTCATCTTTTTTGAGACCGGTACCAATAAATCCATCAATAAAATTAGCGTACAATTTTATATTGGCGATGGCTACAGACTTTGCCTGTATAGTATCAAAAGGTTTTATTTCTGTTTTCCTTGCTCTGCCCTTACCAAATTTCTTTAATAGATTTTCGTAGTAAGCAACAGCATAATCAGTTAGGTTAGCAATATCGTTCTGAACATTTTTTACCTCTATTTCAATATTTTTTATTTGTTCATTCAGCTCATCAATATCGAGCCTATAAATTCTGCGGACAGGTTTTTCGGTGAGTTTAATAATATCTTCTTTGGAAATTTCTCTCCTGAGCAATTTCTTGAAAGGGGTAAATGCCTGATCTATTGCATTCAGTACTTTCTCCCAGCTTTCATGTTTTTTCTCTAACTCTTTATAAATTTTTTCTTCAAAAAATATTTTTTCTAAAGAGGTATAGTGCCATTTTTCCTGAAGTTCAGCAAGTTTAATTTCAAGCTCTCGCAATAAAAGTGTTTTAGTATTATCTGCAGAAGATCTAAGTAATTCGGTTACTGTCAAAAAAACAGGCTTGTTGTTTTCAATTACACACGCATTGGGAGAAATGCCAACTTCGCAATCTGTAAAGGCATACAAAGCATCGATTGTAATATCAGAAGAAATTCCCGTTGCCAGTTCAATTACAATTTCAATATCTGCTGCTGTAAGATCTGTTACTTTTTTTATCTTTATTTTACCCTGTTCATTTGCCTTGACAATACTTTCCATTAAGCTGGTTGTTGTAACTCCAAAGGGAACATTTTTAATGATCAGCGTTTTTTTATCCTGCTCTTCAATAATGGCACGAACCCTAATTTTACCACCCCTTTTTCCTTCATTGTAACTTGAAGCATCCATTATACCACCTGTAAGAAAATCGGGTAGCAATTCAAACTTTTTTCCTTTTAAACATTTTATAGAAGCATCAATTAACTCACAAAAATTATGAGGCAAAATTTTAGTTGCTAATCCAACAGCAATTCCTTCTGCTCCCTGCGCCAGCAATAAAGGAAATTTCATTGGCAGTGTTACAGGCTCATTTTTTCTACCATCGTAACTAAGCTGGTTATTTGTTGTTTTTGCATTGAATGCAACTTCAAGCGCAAATTTACTCAACCTCGCTTCAATGTATCTTGGTGCTGCGGCGTCATCGCCGGTTCTTACATCACCCCAGTTTCCCTGCGTTTCTATCAATAAATCTTTTTGCCCCATATTCACCAGGGCATCGCCAATACTTGCATCGCCATGCGGATGATATTGCATACTTTGCCCAATAATATTTGCAACTTTATTAAAGCGACCATCATCCATTTCTTTCATGGCATGTAAAATTCTGCGCTGTACAGGCTTCAATCCATCTTCTATTGCAGGTACAGCTCTCTCTAAAATAACATAACTGGCATAATCTAAAAACCATGTTTTATATTGGCCGCCAATGCCGGAGTCACTGTGTTTATATTCTTCTTTATTTGCTTTTGCCATAGGTTTAATAACAATATTGTTCGTTTTCCCTGTCTATTTTTTACGTTGATTTCTTCTTCAATTCAAAATCTTTCGCATTTCCCATTTCTCCCTGCACCTCAAAAAACTGCATTGCTGCGAGGGTTTTAAGTCGCCATAAAAGATAAGCATCGCTTGCACCAATTTTTACTTTTGTACCTACCTGTTGTAATATTTTAGAGACCTTTTGAAATTCTGCAGGTACAAACTTTTTTAAATCAGCATCAAAATAATCATAATCAAACTGCGCTAATTTTTTACCGCCTTCCAGTATTCTGACACCTTTATTTTCACCCATCAATTTTGCCCACTCATCGGGGTCAACTTCAAACTCCGACGTAGTTATTTCTCTTGCAAGTTTTTTTGCCTTCAAAAATTCTTTTGCAGGTATCTGCGATAACAGTTCAGGATAAAAAATATTTCCTTTTTCATTTATAAAAGGCAGGTTGTTTAGGTAAAGAATAAAAACCCTGCCTTGAAATTCTTTCATGAAATTCAATATCCAATAATAACCACATACATCATGGCTGTTTTGGACTGCCCATATCCAAATAATTTCTTCTTCATTTCTGCGCATAGTCCCTACCAATTCTGCAATGGTTTTATAATCGTCCACTTCTTCATTCACATTTGCAAAATCGACACCGGCATGCATATCAGCCCACCATTGTTTACGTATTTCTTTCCCTTCGCCAACGTATATATTTTCTAAGGGACCAATTTCATATTCATCTTTTATTACAACAACATCCCCAGCAAGTGTTTTATCGATACCAATTACCTCCTGTATCACTTTAGCATCTGGATTATTAAAAACTACATGTATCATTTTAGTTTTTCAATTTATTTTATATTAATTACTTTTTGAATGCTGTAATAAACGCAACTCGTAAAAAAATTACGTATCCAGGGTATGGCTTTAATTAGTTTAAATTGTTTTCTTGGTTTCCAACCAAATTTATATTCGTAAATGGGGTTTAACAGATAATGTGTTTTATTTAAAATATGGTAACCGGTTTGCTTTACGATTTTTTCAAACCTCTCTATAGAAATACCAGTCTCTTTAATCTCCACCATCTCTTTCCAGTTTTCACCATTCTTTTTTAAAATCCATTTATACAATCGCATAGGCAACAAATGATAATATGGAATTTTAGAAAGCCATTTGCTTTTGCAAATTTGCTGATGGCCACCAAGCGGCATCTGCCATGGTGGAAAACCAAAAAAAACAATGCCATTCTCAGCTAAAAAAGTCTGCATATAAGCCATCAACTTAGGCTGGTTATATATATGTTCTATTACATCTTTTAAGATAATCACATTAAACTTACCACCTAAATCAGTTGCATTGGTATCGTAAATATTTTTAGAAATAAAAGATATTTTACCAGCTGCAATTTCTTCATTGAGCCATACACGTGCATTCACAAGCCGTGGTTCATCTAATTCTACTCCTACGCCAATCACATTTCTGTCAATAAAAGCTTTTAATACACCACCTTCACCACAGCCAATTTCCAGTACCCGCATACCGGGTTTTAATTCAAATCTTTCTTCAATAAATGGCAATACATATTTGTTTGTGTTGAGAATCTGCATCTCAAAGTACCTTCTTCTGTCTTTGTGAAATTCAAACATTTTATTGCTTACAAATTAGTTTGTTCGCATATTTTTTAAATGATAAAAATTATTGCTGGCTGTTTTTTTAAATTTGTTTTAATCAGTTTTATGCTTCAATTTCCACTGCTTCGTCCACTTCTACTTTTAAATTTTCAATAATAAAGTCTTGCCTGCCAGGTGTATTTTTACCCATATAATATTCCAATAACTCTTGCATGTGTTCACCCTGTTCGAGTATTAGTGGTTGCAATTTCATGTTTACACCAATAAAACGAGCAAACTCCTCGGGGCTTATTTCTCCCAATCCTTTAAACCTTGTTATTTCCGGTTTTGAACCAATTTTTTTTACGGCAACTTTTTTTTCGGTTTCATTATAACAATAAATAGTTTCTTTTTTATCCCTTACTCTAAACAATGGTGTTTCTAAAATATATACATGGCCATTTTTTACAAGGTCAGGAAAAAACTGGAGAAAGAAGGTCATTAACAACAATCGAATATGTAGTCCATCAACATCCGCATCTGTAGCTACTACAATATTATTATATCGAAGCCCTTCATAGCCTTCTTCAATATTTAAGGCATGTTGCAACAAATTAAATTCTTCGTTTTCGTATACAATTTTTTTTGTGAGTCCATAGCAGTTTAAGGGTTTACCTCTCAAACTAAATACAGCCTGCGTATTTACGTTTCGGGATTTTGTAATTGATCCACTCGCACTGTCACCTTCGGTAATAAAAATAGTACTCTCTTTTTGTTTTTCTATAACGGTGTCTTTGTCTTTGCCTGTTGGTTCATCATTGTAATGAAATTTACAATCCCGCAGTTTTTTATTGTGAAGATTTGCTTTTTTTGCACGCTCATTAGCCAGTTTTTTTATACCTGCAAGCTCTTTTCTTTCTCTTTCGTTTTGTTCTATTCGCTTGCGCAACGCATCTGCAACTGCAGGATTTCTATGCAAAAAATTATCAAGTTCCTTGTGAAGAAAATCGTAAATGAAATTCTTCATACTAGGACCGTTTTCAAATACCGTTTGCGAGCCGAGCTTTGTTTTTGTCTGGCTTTCAAATATAGGCTCCTGAACCCTTATAGATACGGCTGCACAAATGCTTCCACGAATATCTGATGCATCATAATCCTTTTTAAAATATTCTCTAATTGTTCGCACATAACCTTCTCTAAATGCGGCAAGGTGCGTACCGCCTTGTGTGGTAAACTGCCCGTTTACAAAACTATAATATTCTTCGCCATAAGCACTTTCATGTGTAATGGCGACTTCAATATCTTCCCCTTTTAAATGAATTATCGGATAACGAATTTCATCCGCATTTGTTTTGCGTTGCAACAAATCCAGCAGACCATTTTTGCTTACATAACGTTTTCCGTTAAGATTCATTACAAGCCCGGCATTTAAAAAACAATAATTCCAAAACTGGTTGTCAAGATATTCCTGTACAAAATGAAAGTTTTTAAAAATACTTTCATCGGGCTTAAACTCTACAAAAGTTCCATTTTCTTCTTTGCTGGCTGTTTCTTTATGGTCTTTTATTAAAACCCCTCTTTCAAACTCAGCCGTTTTTTCTCTTCCTTCCCTATATGCAGTTACTTTAAAATAATCGCTCAGTGCATTTACCGCTTTTGTACCTACGCCATTTAAACCCACACTTTTTTGAAACGCCTTGCTGTCATATTTGGCACCGGTATTTATTTTACTAACCACATCTACCACTTTTCCCAAAGGAATACCTCTGCCATAATCTCTAACGGTGAGTATTTTATCTGCAATAGTAACATCCACATGCCGTCCATAACCCATGGCATGTTCGTCAATACAATTATCAATAACCTCCTTTAATAAAACGTAAACCCCATCATCCGGGCTGCTGCCATCGCCCAATTTTCCAATATACATTCCCGGGCGAAGTCGAATATGCTCTTTCCAGTCTAAACTCCGTATCGATTCCTCGTCATACTTCGCTTCTATCTTTTCTTTTTCTGCCATTCTTAACTTTGTCAGTAACTTATTTAATAAATAATTTTAGTTTGATTTTTTAGCCCCACAAAAACAATAGCTCCATTTTACTTTGGTGGCAAATATATTTTGTTGTTTTTTTCTTTTTGGGTAAAAGAAAAAAGAATCCACGTTCCATCTTCAACTATTTATTTAGCTTTTTCTGAATTAATTTTTTTGAAAACAGTTGTAAATTATTAGATAGGAAAGTGCGAATATATTGAACCGGATTTTAATTTTCCCGATAGATTTTCCACAGAGTTCCTAAATATGTTAGCAAATATATAATTCTTTCTATTAGCTGTATTATTATGCTATTCCTTAACACTGTAAATTATCAATGCCTCGTAAATTTAGTATAATTAAAAAATGAAAAAATGAAAAATGTAAAATGGTTTATTGGTGCTTTAGCAGTATTTACCATAATATCTTGCAACAGTACACAGGTTATTTCATCATATAAAGATGAAAAAGTTGCCGCAAAAGATTACAAGAAAATTCTTGTATTAGGAATCTTTAAACAAAAAGAAAGAGCGCTTCGGCAGGAGGCGGAAACGCAATTGGTTAAACGGCTAATCGAACAGGGATACAATGCAACATCTGCTATGAAAGATTTTGGGCCTAAGGCTTTTGAAAAGGTGACTGAAGACCAGCTTGCAGCAAACCTTAAAACAAGTGGCTACGATGCTGTTATTACCACAGCGCTGCTTGATAAAAAAGATGAAGAAAATTATCAGCAGGGAACCAGTTCTATACGACCTGTAGGTATTTTTTATAACCGTTTCGGTCGTTATTACTCAACGGTGTATGACCGTGTATATCAACCGGGTTACTACACAACATCTACTGATTATTTTTTAGAATCAAACTTGTATGACATTGCATCAGGTAGCTTACTATACAGTGTTCAAACAAAATCATTTGATCCGTCTTCTGCTACTACTCTTGCAAGTGAAAACAGTAAGAAAATTGTAAAAGACTTGAAAGATAAAGGTGTTTTAATTAAAAAATAAGTTGTTTTGGTTGTTGAAGAAGAAGGCGAGAAGATTAATTTCTTTTCGCTTTTTTTTGTGTTTAAAACATCGGGAAGATTATTTTTACATTACCGGTATCACAATCAATCGGTTAAAATAAAACCCACACATTGCAACAACTCATAACCGATAGAAACTTTATCAAGCAAGAGGCAGAAATAAATGAAGAAGAAAATGATGCCTTCAGAACGTATTTAAAAGGTTTGAACAGCAATCAGCTGGATGAAAAAGTTCATGCAATAAATAATTATGTAACACCACAAATAGATTGTACTGAGTGTGGTGCATGTTGCAGGCAATTAATGATAAATGTAACAAATGAAGAAAATATTCAAGTAGCTAGTTACCTCAATATTTCTTCACAACAATTTAAAGAAGATTACCTGGAAGAGAGTATGCAGGGTAAACTCGTCATTAATACCATTCCCTGCCATTTTTTGGCAAACTCAAAATGTAGTATTTACGAAAATAGATTTACTGAATGCAGGGCTTTTCCGCATTTACACGAAAATAATTTTCAAGGAAGGTTATTTAGTACACTTATTCATTATGCCATGTGCCCCATCATTTACAATGTGGTAGAAGAGTTGAAAGTTGAGGTTGGTTTCAAAAAATGAAAAAGTATAAATTTTTTGAATTAAGAAACGTTATTACAAAAAAATACGCAATTTTAACATTGGCACTAAATGTGAGTATAATTTTAAAACTTAAAACAAAAAATTATGAAACTAGCACAAATAGCAATGGCAACCGCCTTGCTAACTACAATTGCTTTTACAAGTTGCAAACCAAAAGACTCAGAAATTAAAGTCAATATTGAGGCTGCTTTAAAAACTGATATGAAAATGGCCAATACGATGGTAGATGTAAATGATGGTAAAGTAACTCTTTCAGGTGAGTCTGTAGATGATGCAAGCAAAGCAAAATCCGAAAGCACCGCAGCAGGAGTTAAAGGGGTAAAGCCACCGGTAATTAACAATCTCACTGTTGCGGCTCCAATGGTCAAAGAGCCCGCACCTGCATCTACAACTACAATGTTAGACGATGCGGCTAAACAAACCGTAAAAGATGGCTTGAAAGATATTAAAGGTGTGACCGTAGAGTTTACAGCAGACAAAGCAGTTATAAAAGGTGAAGTTACTCCTGCAAACAGAATGAAAATAATGCAAATACTTGCGTCTGCAAAAGTACAGTCAGATGTAAGTGGTTTAATGAACAAAAAATAATAATTTCAATAAAAATCAAAATAATAATTATGGCTCTTCAAGATAAATACGCACAATTACTTTCTGCTGCTCAAACCCATGGTGTAGAAAACTTATCAGTTGCAGAACAAAACGGGGTTTTGCACGTTAGTGGTACCGCTAAAAGCACTGCAGATTATGATGCACTTTGGGCAATGTACAACCAGATCGATCCAAATATGGCAAGTGGAGATTTAATGATGAATATTGATGTTAAAGCTGATGCAGGTGCTCAGTTAAAAGTAACTACAGATTCTACAAACCTCAACATTAGAAGTACGCCATCAACCGAAGGAGAAATTGTTGGAAATGCTGCACACAATGAAATTGTAACGCTGATAGAAAAGACAGACGATAGCTGGTGGAAAGTTAAAACAGCACAAGGAGAAGAAGGATACGCATATGCGCAATATCTTTCGCCAATGTAATTCTTTAAATAATTTTCAGTGAGAGCTGTTCCATTTATTTGGAGCAGCTTTTTTGGTTTATATGTTGAGAGTTGGGGCTTGTTGGTTACGGACAGTGAATGCCCAACAGTTCAAAATTGTGTTGTTGCTTTAAAAAATGACCAGTAACCACAAAATTTAATTATTTACTTTCGTTCAAAAATAAATGTTGAAAAGATAGTTGTCCCATAATTTCTTTCTGAAACATAGTGCTCAGATTTTCTGTAATCATTGCGGGGGGTATGTTCCAAAATAAATCTCCCACCATTTTTTAATAAACCTTTTTCAAAAATTATCACTGGTAAATCATCGATTGTCGTCAATCCATAGGGCGGACCGGCGAAAATAAAATCGTATTTATTGGAACAGGAATTTATATAAGTAAAAACTTCACTTTTTACAACCTTAAAATTTTCAAACTTTAAATCATTAGCTGTCTTTTTAATAAAATCGTACATTTTATTATCCATTTCTACAATTGTGATATCCGGTACTCCCCGGCTTGCGAGTTCGTAGCTTATGCAACCTGTACCACCGAAAAGATCAAGAGCAGTGAGTTCCTCAAAATCTAACTGATTTTGTAAAATATTAAATAGTCCTTCCTTTGCAATATCAGTTGTTGGTCTCGTATAGGGCATGTTTGCAGGCGGCTGTATTCTTCTGCCACCGTGTGTTCCGCTAATTATCCGCATTTGCGAGTGCTGTGAGATGATGATAAAAATGGGTTGGTAATTCTTCCAAATTTTCTGCTACAATTATGTCCTTTGATTCGGCAAAATTTATATGCAGAAAGTATTTGTAAAGCTCTTTGTAAAGGGTAGAATTTAAATCAATCATGCCACTTAATATAAGTTGTAGAGAAGAAGGAATTGTATCAAAACGTTCTGCAACATTTAAAATGTGATAACAAACATCTGCTGCTGTAGTGTAATTAAAATATTGAACTATTTGTAACTGTCCTTCTTTAAAAAAAATAACTTTAATGCTGGAACTGTAAATGATACAATAAAAAGTAGCGTCCTTGTTGCTTAACTGATGAGAGCTGCTGTGAGAAAAAATTCCTGAAGGGTATTGTTCAGCAAATGAATTGTGAATTACTGCCGGAACACTGTAAACATTTTTGATGCTTTGATCTTTACATGATTCCTGAAAACATATTCTTGATTTATCAGGTACAAAAAGTTGATCTAATATCTGTTGCTTTTCATCTTCTATAAAATACTGTAAGGGTACCAACACACTGGTTGAAAAATTATAGCAAACTGTAAGGGTTGAGAAATCCATCACCCTTAATAAAGTTGTTGCCTCCATATACTTTTTCACACTGTCTATGTAATTTTTAGGTATAATATCTTTCTCAAAGTTTAAGGAATAAAGTCCTTCTATTTTAAAAGGTGTTTTAGAAAAAATAAGAAAGGAAATATCTTCATCTCCCACTTCTATAAGTAAGTGTAAAGGAACATTTTTATCTGTTGAAGGTTCAATTTTAAATGCAATTTTCACAGCCTGAGTTTAAGCAGGCAAAATAAGATATTTTTGCCTACTTATGGAAACAGGGGCAACATTAAATGATTTAAAGGTACAGGTAAACAACAGACAGATTCTTTCAATTGCCCTGCCAATAACGCTTTCCATACTTATACCTCAATTAAATTTGCTCATCAACAGTATCTTTTTAGGTAAGGTAAGTGAAGAAGCTTTGGGCAATGCAGGAATTACAGGTGTGTTTTATTTAATATTTGCGGTTGCCGGTCATGGGTTAAACAACGCTATGCAAACTGTGTTTTCAAAAAACGCAGGTAGCGGTAATCATGAAAATTTTAAAACTATTTTATCTCAGGGTATTCGAATTAGTTTACAGTTTGCGGCAGTAGGAATTTTATTTACCTGGCTCATAGCTCCATTTATTATGAAATCGGTTGCAGATGCAGGCTCTTATCCGCAGGAAATGAGCTTCTTAAAAATAAGAATTTTTGGGCTTCCATTTTTATATCTTTTTCAAATGGGCAATGCATTTTTAATAGCGTCTTTAAACAGCCGTTATTTAATGATTGGCTTTATTTGCGAGGCTGTTGTAAATATTCTTTTTGATTATTTACTCATATTTGGTCATGCAGGTTTCCCGTCAATGGGTTTTAATGGCGCAGCTGTAGCATCTATACTTGCTGAGTTTACAGGCATGATAGTTGTTTTTGGGGTATTGATTGTTACAGGACTCAAAACAAAATACGGCTTGCTCAAAGTTTTTACTTTTAATAAGTACATCAACGATCAAATATTAAAAGTCTCGGTGCCGCTGGTTGCACAATATGTAATCAGCGTAACTACCTGGCTTATTTTCTTTTTATTGCTGGAAGGAAGAGGGATAAATGCAAAAGCTATCAGTAATGTTATGAGAAATGTATTTGGCATTGCTGGAGTTTTTATATGGGCATTTGCAAGTACAAGTAATACAATGGTAAGTAATCTGATGGGGCAAAAAAGAGAAGAAGATGTTATTCCCGCAATAATAAGAATCACTTATTGGAGTGTCGCTTTTTGTGCTGTTCCGGTATTCATTTTAAATATTTATCCTGAAGTTTTTTTTAGTTTGTTTGGGCAAGATGATGTTTTTATCAAAGAAGGAATTTCGGTTATTAGAATGGTTTCACTTGGAATGGTATTTATGAGTATTGCCAACATTTGGCTTAACGGAGTAACCGGTACCGGGAAAACAAAAACCAATTTAAAAATTGAACTTGTTGCCATTTCTCTTTACTTAGGTTACACACTTTATTTTATGAAAGTCAACTACATTTCGCTTGCAATGGCTTGGAGCAATGAGTTTGTATACTGGACAGCTATTTTTGCAATGTCATTTATTTATTTAAAGAGAGGTAAGTGGAAAACAAAAGAAAATGGATAATTTTAAATTCATTTTAAATTAAAAAAACCAAAATGCCATCATTTAAAGATGGCATTTTGACTATTCACTTTTCGCCATTCACATTAATTACCGTTCCATTTATTATTTCCATAATTCATATCAGGATAAACTTTATCAGGATCAATAGTAACTGATTTTACAGCTTCTGTAGTTGGAAGTTTTACCTTAAACACACTTGTGTTGTTCCATATTTCTACAGGAAGATTTACTGTTCCCTTTTTACCTGATACCGTTTCAAAAACAATAATAATGGGCATTGCCATTTGGTCTAAATTTTCTAACGTTACAACTGCTCCTTTTACAGCATCATTGGTTACATCTTTAATAGACTGGTCTAGTCTATAATTTTCAATAAACCATTCCTTCCAAAACCAGGATAAATTTTCTCCCGCAGCATTATCGATTGTTCTAAAAAAATCCCATGGTGTTGGATGTTTGTATGCCCATCTTTTTATGTATTCTGTAAAAGCATAATCAAATCTTTCAGGACCCAAAATATTATTTCTTAATAAGGTTAATCCATAACCGGGTTTAAAATACAATGCTGCGCCAATATTTAACTCCTTAATTGCATCGGGTGTATTAAAAATACTTTCACTTATTGGGCCAAACATGTAACCCGTAAAGAAAGAGGGACTTGGGGAGGAACCATCAAATTCTCCCTTATTAAAATCCTTCAAAGCAAGTGTATTAATAAATGTATTAAAACCTTCATCCATCCACCCATATTTTCTTTCATTACTACCAACAATCATAGGAAACCAGGTATGCCCAAATTCATGATCTGTCACATTAAACAAATCAGCACCTCCCGAACTGGAACCACAAAATACAATGCCGGGATATTCCATTCCACTAACGTTTGAAGCCACATTAGTTGCCACAGGGTAAGGATATTGAAACCACCTTTTACTGTAATTTTCAATACTTCCTTTTGAAAATTCAGTTGCCCTGCTCCACTTTTTATTACCATTACTTTCAATCGGATAAACGCTTTGTGCCAATGCTTTTTTTCCTCCTGCAAGGTTAATTTTTGCAGCATCCCAAATAAAGGCTTTTGATGATGACCATGATACGTCTCTAGCATTTTGCATTTTAAATTTCCACGTAACTGTACCTGTACTTTTTGGGCGAGAAGAGGGATCTGTCACTTCATTTTCAGAACGTATTACCACAGTTGCATCGCTGTTTTTTGCTTCGTTCAATCTTTTAATTTGAGTAGCAGTCAGTACTTCCGCAGCATTTTGTAATTCGCCGCTGGCAACAACAATATGGGTAGCCGGGGCTGTTATGCTAAAATCATAATCTCCATATTCCAAATAAAACTCGCTAGGACCAATGTAGGGCAACGTATTCCAACCTTCCACATCATCATACACACACATGCGAGGATACCATTGCGCAACAGCAAAAATATTTCCGTTTTTTGTTTTTAATATTCCACACCGGTCAGCACCTTCTTCAGGCAAAGTAAAAGAGTAATCAATTTTTATTTTAATAATGTCACCACCGGATTTTAATGCTTTTGGTAACTTAATTTGCATTCTTGTATCAGTAATTAAATAATCAGCATTTACATTTTCTGTAATATTTTTTACTGCTGTAATTTTGTAACCGCCATCAAAAGTACTTTCTGCACTACCATAACGGCTGCGGCTCCCTACGGGCATGCGAGCCTGTCCCCTACTCCCTTTTGCAAATAAATTTTGGTCTAACTGCAACCACAAAAACGGTAAGGTATAAGGACTGTTATTTTTATAAGTAATAATAACCGAACCTGAGATTTGACTTGTATTCTCATCTAAGGAAACGTTGATCTGATAGTCTGCACGGTTTTGCCAGTAATTTGCATTAGGCGAACCATCAGCTCCTCTTGTTGCTGATCCGTCAGGATAAAACATCGGAGAAAATAAAGCATGTGGATCGTATGTTGAATTTTTTTGAGCATTAGAAACACCCACAATAGTTAGCAGTAAGCAGGTAACAAAAATTCGTGTATGCATTTTATAATTTTGTTTGAAGATAATTATTTTTTATTCACAAGGGTTATCGAACATTGAAGAAGTGTAGCAGTAAAGTTTACAGTAAATAAATAGTGGAAAAGAAATTTTTTTTCAGGCAAAAAATATCGCTTAAATAAATGATCAATTTATAATTTAACTACTAATCCAATTGCGTTTCCTGCGCCGGTTAATCTTATGGTCTCACCCATCTTATTTAGCAGCCTGCCGTGCCCGTTATGAAGTGCATACATAATGCCATCAAATAATAACAGTACTCCACCCTGCAGCATTACACTTTCTCCATAGCCTTTTAGCCGGGCAGGATTTTTATTGGTGGTTTTTGATCTTTCTTTTAAATAAGCACCACCTGCAACGTATGCAACATCAAGCCCTGCATTAAACAAAAAAAGTTTTTCTATTTGACTTTGCTTTTTTATTGAGCCGCTGTAAGTAAGCTCAGCTTCTTTTTTTGCGGCTAACAAACCAATGCCAGTTATGCCCAGTGTAATACCATTCCAAACAGCATTCATTTCATGAAAATATTTATTACTTCCGCCGGCCTGCGATGCTGCAATAGTGCCATATATTATATTGGCAACAGAATAACCTGCTAAAACTTTAATGCCTGTTTTGCTTATCCTTTCCCGCTCTTTGTTAAAAGCTGTAAGGTTTGTTTGTTGCCCAAATGTGGTTATGAAAAATAGGAATAAAGATATGGCAGTGATAAATTTTTTCATTAGTTGATATTGAATATAAAGTTAGTTGTGAAGATCTTAAATATCTACTAAGTGTAAAGGAAAATAATTTAGAAACTCGGAAATATTATTGCCTCGCATTGTTTTGCTTCTGATTCAAGGTTTTAATTAACCTCAATTTTTTTCAATATTATTTCTTTCTTTGAAACGCAATGAATCTATTAATAGGCATAAACCAGCTTGAAATATAATAAGGGCGAAAGTGCCGTACCAAAACCAAGTGCTATGATATACTTTGTTTAAACCGGCATCTATTGCCATTGATAAGCCCGAGCCGGTGCAAATCAGCCCCACAATTGCTTGCAATAACCAACGTGATTTACTTTTTAATTTCATACCTTTTTTTGCAATGGAATTTAGAATTATTTATTGAGAAATATAACTACTTGGATATCTGTATAATTTACCGAAGCGTTTCTAATCGGTTTAAAAATAAAAGAAGTAATTTGTCTCAACCAATAGTATAGTCCCGCTTTTTCTTGCTCTAGCCACTTTCGTTATAAATCTTTCAATCAATAAAAGTTAAATAAAATTCAACAGATGAAGGGCTGGGGCGGAAGGAGCGATGCGTGCCGCTTTTTAGCGGCATACGGCACCTCTACTAAGGCTGGACAAAAGTTCATTATGCGTTGATAGATGACAGCCCAAATTTTTACCTTAATTTACTTAATCCCCTCATTCCTTTTACCTTTGCGTAAAAAATCATATGCCGCTACTAACCGCAGACAGAACCCATGCAGATTATGGAATGACTATAAATGATGCAACTGGCAACAGTATGATGATTGATATACCAATAAGTGAAGGCGGGACGGGGAAAGGTATGCGACCTATGGAGACATTGCTTGCTGCATTTTGTGGTTGCAGCGCAGTTGATGTTATAAGTATTTTAAAAAAACAAAAACAGCCTTTTCCCGGTTTTAAAGTAGCTGTAGGTGGCCAAAAAAGGCCTCGTAAAAAAGCTGCCGTTTTAGAAATGATAACCTTGTATTTTTTGGGGATGTAGGAGTGGGCAAAACTTATACAATTGTGAAATTATCTATAAAAAAATATTGCTCTGTCAGAGAAGCCCTCGGGCATCCAGGAACTCCTGTCAATTTTAAAGTAAAATTAAATTTGATATTTTTAGATGATAAAAATCCTTGTTACAAACGTTTAAAAAGTTCAATGTTCTAAACAAATTAAGAAAAACAGCATCTAAAGATCTCGTCAGAAATCCGCTATTTCCACTTATTAATTAAAGTCTGAGCTTCTTCCTTTATGCGGGGATCGTCCTCTGTCTGGTTTTTTATTGTAAGCAAATAATTTAATTGAGTAATTGCTTTTGTTCTGTCATCATTTTTATTATATGCTTTTGCAAGTTCCAAATAATTCAATGTAAAATTGGGCGCCAATGATTTTGCTTTTTCATAATACATAATCGAATTATTTAAAGATGCCGTGGGTAGACCTCCATAAAAAATTCTCACAGCAGTTCTTTCTATAGCATTTAAATTGCTTACTTCATAATTCCACTTGCCTAAAACATGCCATGCTTTAAAATTTCGTGAGTTTTGAGTTACTGCTTTCTCACCATAACTTTTTAAATCTTTTACGGCAGTTATTTTTTCTTTACCGCTTTTTAGCATCAGGCTTTTAGCTACAGAAAATGCCATAGCAACATTGGCTTCATCACTATTAGGATATAATTTCAAAGCGGTTTTTGCATATACCTGTGCAGTAGCATAATACTCATCTCGCACTTTCGTACTTTTTTCTCTGCCTCCTACCCTACAGTAAAGTTCGCTGCATTTTGCAAGCGCATATAAACTGGTAGGCTGAAAAACTAATGCTTCCTTAAATTTTACAAGAGCCGCTTTTTCATCAGGTAAAGACTCTAACATATCGGCCTCTTTTATAACAGCATTGTAATCTTGGGCGGAAGTTTGATTAAATGAAAACAATAAAAACAATAAGAAAGAAAACAACTTCATTACGGATAGGATTTTAAATAATTAACACCAACTTTCCCTGTAAAATTACAAATTGGTGCATTTAATTTGTCTATAGTAATGTTAATTGATGTAATCCTGCTGTCAATTTTATAAATTTCTTCTGCTATGTTTTGTACAAGGGTTTCAAGTAGTTTTTCAGGAGTTTCAAAATAGCGTTTCACAATTTCAAAAACAGAAACATAATTAATAGTGTCTGAAACGGTAATAACTTTTTTATGCGGAGTAAAAGATATTGCAACAGAAACTTCAAACTCAGTTCCTACAACAGTTTCCTCCTCATGCATACCGTGGTATGCAAAAAAAATCATTTTATTTAAAAGTATGGTTAGCATTAATGCAAACCATTTTCACTTAAATAACGTTCAGCATCCAGCGAAGCCATACACCCACTACCGGCAGCAGTAACGGCTTGTCTGTATATTTTATCCTGCACATCGCCTGAAGCAAAAACACCTTCAATATTTGTTTTACATGTACCCGGAACTGTTTGTATATAACCTGCCTCATCCATATCTAACCAACCTTTGAAAATACTGCTGTTTGGATTATGACCAATTGCAACAAAAAATGCACTTACTGGAATCTCTGTTTTTTCGTTTGTTTTGTTATTCAATATTCTAACTCCCTCTACCTTTTTATCACCTAAAATTTCATCTGTTTCACTATTCCAGTAAATTTTAATATTTGGTGTTGCAATAACTCTCTCCTGCATAACCTTGCTTGCACGCATTTCGCTTTTACGCACGATCATGTGTACCATGCTGCAAATTTTTGATAAGTACAAAGCCTCTTCTGCAGCTGTATCTCCTGCGCCAACGATGGCAACTTCTTTTCCTTTAAAGAAAAAACCATCACATACTGCACAAGCACTAACGCCATAGCCATTCAGCCTTTGCTCGCTTTCAATACCCAACCATTTTGCAGCTGCACCGGTACTAATAATAATCGAATCGGCTTCTATCCATTTCTCTTCATCAATTTCTACCCTTAAAGGTCTTACACCAAAATCTACTTTTGTTGCAAGCCCGTAACGAATATCGGTACCCATTCGTTTTGCCTGTTTTTCAAAATGTTCCATCATTTCAGGCCCCTGTATTCC
>JAYUZL010000291.1:0-2233 GCA_043751875.1 Ferruginibacter sp. | reverse complement strand
TATCGAGTTGCATAATTATTTCTGTATTAAAACGATTGAACCAATATGGCCCGGAACCGAACCACTAACCAAAATGTAATTTTTTTCTGCGAAAATCTTAACGACCT
Organism: Ferruginibacter sp.; assembly: GCA_043751875.1. Taxonomy (GTDB): domain Bacteria; phylum Bacteroidota; class Bacteroidia; order Chitinophagales; family Chitinophagaceae; genus Ferruginibacter. The sequence continues at coordinate 2,126 of JAYUZL010000291.1, read as the reverse complement.
TAAGTCCTTTCATTTTCACTCTGTCTCCACCCATACGCCCACCCATGCGCATTCCTTTAAACACACGACTTGCATCTGATGAGTTACCGATTGAACCCGGTGCTCTTGAACGATCGTGCTGACCGTGAGACTGACCTCCAACACCACTAAAACCGTGGCGTTTTACTACACCTTGGAAACCTTTACCTTTTGTAGTACCTACTACTTCAATACTATCGCCTTCGGCAAAAATATTAATGGTAATAGTTTCACCTACATTTTTATCTGATTCGCTATTGCGTATTTCTTTAACTGTTCTTTTCGGAGCTGTATTAGCTTTTGCAAAGTGTGCAATTTCCGATTTAAGGGAGTGCTTCTCTTTCTTATCACCAAAGGCAATCTGGAGAGCGTCGTATCCGTCTGTGGCAACGGTTTTTTTCTGTGTAACTACACAAGGTCCTGCTTCTATGATGGTAACCGCAGTTTGCTTGCCGGTTGCATCGAAGATACTGGTCATACCAATTTTCTTACCAATAATACTTTTCATTGTATCTAATTTGTATCCAGCGCTACGTTCGTATAAACTTTTTGTTTTACAATCCGTAGATGGGTGTTTATTTTTCTTTTTAAGAACTTACCTTTTGCCTTCCTCCATTTTTGGAGAAGGTTCATTAGGCCTTTATTTCAACATCTACACCACTTGGCAAATCCAGTTTGCTTAAAGCATCTACTGTACGGCTACTACTAGTGTAAATGTCCAACAACCGCTTGTGAGTACACAATTGAAACTGCTCACGGGCTTTCTTATTTACGTGAGGAGAACGAAGTACAGTAAAAATTTTCTTTTGAGTAGGAAGAGGAATTGGTCCTGTTACTACTGCACCTGTACTGCGTACTGTCTTTACAATTTTTTCAGCTGACTTATCTACTAAATTGTGGTCGTAAGACTGTAATTTTATTCTGATCCGTTGTGACATATATAAAGAACTTTAGAATTACGATTTTTTAATTGGAGTGCAAAAGTAAGAGATGTATTTTAAATGACAAAGTTTTTTAAGAGTTTTTTCTTAAGAAATCAAAATATTCTTCTTTAAAACCAATTTAAAGATTCTTAAGGAAGCCTATTATTATTTGAGGGTCAATTTTTTAAAATATTACTCAGCATTAACTGAACCTCCGCTGCTTACATTCTTGACCACAGATGGTGCACCCCCTTTATATTTTACATTTCCTCCGCTGCTGGCACTTGCATTTAAGCCTACACTTGCAAAAATTAAAATACTTGCACCACTGCTTACTGATGCTGAGGCGTTTTCTGCCTGCAGGGCAAATAAATTTACCTTACTACCGCTACTTGACTCTGCGGTTATATTTCTTGTACGACCTGATAATATTATATCTGCACCACTGCTGGCATCTGCAAATATGATAGGTGCATCTACATTCAAATTTATGAGGGAACCACTGCTTGCTTTAAAAGATATTTTTTCATTGCTTTTGATGATATCGGAACTTCTTATTTCGGCAGATGCAGATGTGTTAAGTGTAGAAACTGCAGGCATTACTAAATGAATATTTATTGTAGCATTTCTTAAATTGTTGATTCCTTTTAATTTAATAGTCAAATTTTTATCTGATACGTTAGTAACAACATAAGGCATGATGTTATCATCTGCTTCAACAGTTAACGATGCTATTGCACCATTTTTTATTTCAACTTTAATGGACCCTGATACGCTTAAAGAATTAATCTCCGATAATTGCCTTGTTTCTTTAATAATATTTCCGCTTCCCCTCAATCCATTTTTGCAGGATATAATTGATACCGTCATTAAAATAAAATATAAATATTTCATATCGTTTGTTTTAAAAGTAAAAATATGTAAATGATTCTTTTATTACTTACCGTTGGTAACAAGTTTTAAAACTGCATTTTTATTAATCTAATTTCAAATTTGAGGGACTAAATATTTACATTTGCCGCAAATTATGACAGATAAAATATTAATACTTGATTTTGGGTCGCAATACACACAACTTATTGCCCGTGTAGTAAGGGAAGCCAGTGTTTTTTGCGAAATAATTCCCTTCAACAAAGCAATAGAATTTGACACTACTATTAAAGGAGTTATTCTATCCGGTTCTCC
>JAYUZL010000290.1:0-5985 GCA_043751875.1 Ferruginibacter sp. | reverse complement strand
TTATTTATCGTTGTGCGTTAAATGATAAATACTATTTTGATTACCAAATATTTTTGCAAATCCTTTTACATCGTCGCCTGTCCAACTGTTGTTCATTTCGCCGTAGCTGCCAAATTTATTGTTCATTAAGTCATTTTCACTTTCTATTCCGGTAACTAAAAAGCGATAGGGTAGCAATGTTACAAAAACCTTTCCTGTTACATTTTTTTGTGTATCGGTTAAAAAACTTTCAATGTTGCGCATGGTTGGGTCAAGTAATTGACCTTCGTGTAACCAGTTACCATACCAAGCACTTAACTGGTCTTTCCAATACAATTGGTTTTTTGTAAGCGTATGTTTTTCTAAAAGATGATGTGCTTTAATGATAATAAGTGGTGCCGCTGCTTCAAAGCCAACACGTCCTTTAATACCAATAATTGTATCGCCAACATGAATATCTCTACCGATGCCGTAAGGTTGCGCCAAAGCCTGCAATGTTTGAATAGCTTCTACTTTATTATCAAAATTTTTATCATCTATGCCTACCAATTCCCCCTTAACAAATTGAAGGCTAATATGTTTTTCTTTTGAGGAAGTTACGGGTGTGGGCCACGCAGTTTCGGGTAAATAATCTTTGCTGTTTAATGTTTCTTTTCCACCAACAGAGGTACCCCACAAGCCTTTATTTATACTATATGCAGCCTTTTCAAAATTCATTTCTACTGCATGTTCTTTCAAAAAATTTATTTCCGCCTCACGACTAAGTTTAAGATCTCTTATGGGAGTAACTATTTCAATATTTGGTATCATAGTTTGAAAAATCATGTCAAACCGCACCTGGTCATTTCCTGCACCCGTGCTTCCATGCGCAACAGCAGTTGCACCAATTTTTTTTGCGTAATCAGCAACAGTTATTGCCTGTATCATTCTCTCAGCACTTACGCTTAAGGGATATGTAGCATTTTTTAAAACGTTTCCGAAAATTAAGTATTTAATACAACTGTCGTAATATTTTTGTGTAACATTTATACAAGTGTAAGATGCAACGCCCAATTTTTCTGAGTGCTTTTTTATTGCTTCTACTTCAGTTTCGTTAAAACCACCGGTATTTACTGTTATAGCGTGTATTTCAAAGTTTTTTATTTTGTTTAAATAAACAGCACAATATGTTGTATCTAAACCCCCGCTAAATGCAAGAACGATTTTTTGTTTCATAAGTTTTTATTAAAATAGATGCATTAAAATAAATAGAAATAATTTCACTTCATCTTTTTTTAAAAATGATCTAAGCATTTTCCATTGCTTGATCCGCGTAAAACGGTCATACAATTTTGAGTGCTTCTTAAAGTCTTCTTTGGTTTCTTCTGGTTCGTAATGGTCTTGTGGATCGTACAACATACCTGTACACATGCAATTCTTCCTTTCTTTGCTCATTAGTATTTCATAGTTCACACAACTTTTACAACCTGCCCAAAAAGCATCATCCTGCGTTAGTTCACTATAAGTTACTGGTTCATATCCAAGATCTGAATTAATTTTCATTACAGCCAAACCTGTTGTTAATCCAAATAATTTTGCTTCAGGATAAGTTGTTCGGCTCAACTTAAATATTTTTTTCTTAATAGCCTTTGCAAGCCCACTTTTTCTAAATTGTGGTGCTACAATAAGTCCGGAGTTTGCAACATATTCTCCATGGCTCCAGGTTTCGATATAACAAAACCCTGCCCATATTCCATCTTGATTAAAAGCAACTACAGCTTTACCTTCCAGCATTTTTTGCTGTATATATTCCGGTGTTCTTTTAGCTATCCCTGTGCCTCTTGCCTTTGCCGATGATTCCATCTCATTAGCAATGATAATTCCAAAACCTATATGTTCCGCAGTTGCAATACAAATATCAAATTGATTTTGCATAATAAATTTCTATAAAATTGTAAAAAATGTGGAGTACTAAAATGATGTACTCTATGAAAAAACTATCTCAATAATTGCGGGTAGTATCAACGTCGCACAATGAAAGGAGTGGGGGAGATGGGGAAAAAATATAAATACAATTTGACAAAACTAATTTGTGTCTTTGTAAATTCTTTTGAAGTTCTATATGTATTTATCTGTTCTATTTTTATAAAATTAAACTGTTAAAAAAAGTGAAACTACAATTTTATTTATAACTGAAGCCCTTAAAAAAAATTTTTTACGAAAACATTAATATTTAGTAAATGTTACAACAGTATTTTTTTGGTCGTAAACTAAAAATGTAGAACATTAAAAAAAGTAAATGAAATTTTGGATAAAAATAATCATGTAAAAAAATCGGTCAGTAATTTTACTGACCGAATACATTTTATTAAGATTCTTTTGGAAAATCAGCACCAATAGTGGTTTCTTGCCAAGTATCGAAATCATTTTTTAACTCTTCAAGTTTAGCCCTTGCACCTGTAAGTGCTGCTACGCCAAGCAATAAACGCAAAGGTGGTTTTTCTGAATCAACGGCTTTTACAATTGCTTTAGCTGCACGTACAGGATCGCCAGGTTGGTTTCCGCTATAGCCTCTTATACTTGATTTGTTTTGACCTGCAGTTGTTGCATAATCTTCAATTTTTATTGGACTGTCTTCCGCTGAACGACCTGCCCAATCTGTACGAAAACCACTTGGGCAAACAATGGTAACTTTAATACCAAGATGAGCTGTTTCTTTTGCAAGTGCTTCTGACAAACCATCAACCGCATATTTGGTGGCATTATAAAAACCAACAGCAGGGAAGGAGCGCAAGCCGCCAATGGAGGCAATGTTTACAATATGACCACTTTTTTGTTTGCGCATTTGTGGTAAAACTTCCTGCGTCATTTTTGCAAGCCCGAATACATTTATTTCAAACATTTTTCTAACAGCATCATCTTCGCTTTCTTCTATTGCCCCAAAATACCCTATACCTGCATTATTAACTAAAACATCTATTCTCCCAAATTTTGCAACAGTAGCTTTAACTGCAGCCTTCATTTCTTCTGGCTTTGTAACATCCAGTTTTAAAGCAATAGCGTTTTCTAAATTACCATCAACAATATCCTGTATATCCGCAGGGTTTCTTGCAGTTACAGCGGCTTTGTTGCCACTTTCCAAAACAAATTTTGCCAATTCTCTACCAAATCCAGTAGAGCAACCTGTTATCAACCAAACTTTACTCATAAATTTTTATTTAAAGTTAAGCAAGTTTCAGTCCATCTTTTTTAGACAAATTATTAATGCATAAAATTTAAAGTAGTTAGCATTCATAAATTTCTTAAAATTTACTTTACATTTCCATAATAAAAAAAGGTGCAATAAAGCACCTTTTTAAATATGTAGATTTAGAATAAATTAACCCCATACCAAAGCACTTGCACCCAAAATAGCAGCATCACTTTCTTTTAATTCACTAAAAATAAGTTGTACTTTATTTCTAAAAATAGGGAGAAGATTTCTTTCCATGCTGGTTTTTACCGGCTTCATTAAAATATCGCCGGCTTTTGTAAGACCGCCAAATAAAATAATTGCCTGCGGCGATGAAAACATCACAAAATTTGCTAAAGCCATTCCCAAAATATCACCAGTACTCATAAACACTTTTTGAGCAAGGGAATCGCCTGCCAATGCTGCATCAAACACCATTTTACTATTTAATGTATCCATTGGTTCATCTCTCAATACGCTAGGTTCATCTGTACCTGTCATATATTCTTTAGCAGTAATAGTAACACCTGTTGCACTTGCATAACTTTCAAGCGAACCCAAAGAACCTGTGTTTGGATGTACTCTACCTCCAGGAACAACAATAGTATGACCTAATTCTCCTGCAAATCCATCATGGCCCAAAATCAATTCGCCATTTGCAAATATTCCACTGCCTACGCCTGTGCCAAGCGTGATCATAATAAAATCTTTCATGCCTCTAGCAGCGCCATACATCATTTCACCTACAGCTGCTGCATTTGCATCGTTGGTTAATTTTGCGGTTAAGCCAAATTTTGCAGTTACCAGTTCTGCAAGCGGTACAATCCCTTTCCAATGTAAGTTTGGTGCATACTCTATTGTACCGGTATAAAAATTACCATTCGGTGCGCCCATACCAATTCCTACAATATTTACATCTTTTAGTTTTTCAATTTCAGGTTGAAGTTTTTCGTACAAGGCATTTATAAAATCATCTATTAAAGGATAAGCATCTGTTTTAATAGATCCTTCAAATACAATTTGTCCACGGTGATTTACAATACCATATTTGGTGTTTGTACCACCAATATCAATTCCTATGGCATGATCGTTTGAGATATCCAGCATTCGTTTAATTTTTTTAAGATCAGGTTTAGTTCGTTCACTTTTAATTTCTGTATGTATCATAATTAGTGTCCTGCTGCATCGTTCGACACATCATAATTTATACCTTGTTTGCCTAAAATCCCTTTTACTACAAAAGCAAAAAAGGCTAAATATCCATAACATGCAGCGGCAATCCAATAAGAAGCGTGAATACCATAACCATCAACTGAAGACCCTGCTTGAAGAAAATCTGCAAACTTACCCTGAATAGGAGGAATTATACCACCACCCAGAATCATCATTATTAAAAATGCTGAACCTTGTGTCGTATACTTTCCAAGACCTGCAACAGATAAACTAAATATTGAGGGCCACATAATAGAGCAGCAGAGACCACCACTTAAAAATGCATAAATGGCTACAGTGCCTGTCGTTTGTGTACCAATTACCATTGCTGCAACACCAAGTAATGAAAATATTAAAAGTGTTCTTGAAGGGTTATCATTGCTTATATAGAATGCAGCTATTTGAATAAATACACAAACTATGTAATAATAAAAAGGTTTCATATCATAATTAAAAGCTGTGTTAACTCCTAATAAGATGATAAATGCTATTAAAGGAACTACAAACTGCAACAGCATTCTTTTTTGTTTTGAAAAACCAAAAGCACCAACAGAACCTGCCCATCTTCCAATCATTAAACTTCCCCAATACATGGATACATATTTAGTAGCTTCTGAAGATGACAATTCTCCAAAACCTTTGTGTTTTAAAAGTTCTGATAAGTTACTACCAACAGTAACTTCAACACCTACATAAAAGAATATGCCCAACATACCTAATAATAATTGGGGATATTTCATAGCTCCCCAGCCATTCGCATTTTTCTTAGCAGATATATTTATATATACAAGCCCTAAAACAATAACAGCAAAAGCACCTAATAACCACTTCAATCTATATGCTTCCAGCGAGTGTTTTTCAAGATCACTAATTGTATCAGACAATCCAATATAGCTGCTAAATATAGGAACAAACATAACTGCTAAAAGCCCTGTCATAATTAACAACATACTTAAAGCTTTGTTGGCTTTTTCCGTTTTTTCTACAGTAATACCTGCAGGTACTTTTTTGGAAAAATAAAACAAAGCCGCCGCTGCAACAAAAAGAGAGCCTACACAACTATATAATAATATCACTTTCCCTAAACTTAAACCGGCAATTTTTTCATCGGTTATAGCAGCAGTAGTACCAAACAAAGCTATACCAACCACTAGGGGACCAATTGTAGTACCGAAAGAATTAATGGCTCCTCCCAATGTTACTCGGCTTGTTCCTGTGCTTGGATCACCCAAGGTAATAGCAAATGGCTGAGCTGCTGTTTGTTGTAATGAAAATCCGAGCGCTACCACAAATAACCCCGCAAGCATACCAGGAAATGTACCAAGGTTCACCGCTATAATCATAACTCCTGCCCCTAATGCTGAAAAAAGCAATCCATAAATGATACTTTTTTTATAACCCCATTTTGCTACAGGATCATTACCCTTCATTGCACCTACTGCAAATAAAAGAAGTGCTCCAATAAAATAAGCAAAGTAAAATGCGGTATCAACTAACTGACTTTGAAACTGATCTAAATTAAATTTGTGTTTACAAAAAGGAATAAATACACTGTTACCTGCAGCAATAAACCCCCAAAAGAA
>JAYUZL010000289.1:0-2335 GCA_043751875.1 Ferruginibacter sp. | reverse complement strand
TAATGTTATAAAGAAAATAACAGAACACTATAAAGCAATCATGCAGTCAGAAGTGTTAAGCGGCGGTATGGTATTGCCCGAAAAGCCAACACATATTGGGGTTTCTGCTAATTATATTTTGGGAGCTCTTAAAAATGTAGAAGAACTTACAGGTGTAACATTTGGTGAAGATTATTTGTGGCATTTAAAAAATCCCGATGACAGCGACTGGCATCCTAGCTCCGAAAAACCCGCAATAGCCATGTGTATTTTTAAAGAATTTTATCCTGACCGTGCAGTAGAGTTTGCTGCAGATCTGCAATACTCGTTATACGTTGAAGGAAGAGATTTAACGGATGATGAAGCGTATAGACATTTACTTGAAAAGTACAGCATACAGCCGGAAATATTTTATGAAAAATTAAGAAGTGAGGAATATAAGGATATGGCTTATTATGAATTTTCGCTGATGAAGCAGCTGCAAGTAACAGGCTATCCATGTGTGTTTGTACAGACAAGCGATACCAAATTTAACATGGTGGCACGTGGTTATACTGATTACAAAACTTTAAAAGAACGAATAGATGCTGTATTAAAAACAGTATAAAAAAACCCTTTCAAAATTAGAAAAGGTTTTTAATAGTAATTTAACTTCCTGCCTGTGCTCTTCGTTGTGGGCGCATATTTGGCTCAATATCATTGGTCCACTTTTTCATTTGGTCCAGCGTTAAAATATCTTTTAGTTTCGTATCTCTTTCTGCATTTAACTTATCTCTTGTCTCCTTCATTTTCTCTCTGTCCATAGATCCTGAATTCCTCATTTCTACCATTGCTTTTTGCTGGGCAGTATACAACTCTTCAAATGCCTGGTATACTTTAGCGTCTTGTTCACTTGTAAGAGTAAGATCTGTTTTTAATTTTACAGTTGTTTCTTTTGCTCTTTCTGCAGGACTTTTTTGCTGCATATTACCTTGTGCCATAATACTGCTTATAGAAGCTATAATGGCTAGTATACTGAGCAATAATTGTTTTTTCATGGTAGTAGTTTTAGTTTATTTATCTTTTTTGTAAGTCGCTGTTGGGCCTGCTCATTATTTTATAAAAGCCAGTATCAAAAATGGCACGTTGTTGAGGAGTACATAAATTTCTAATAACCTTTAAATTACTCAGCATTTTCATCTCCAGATTTTTCTGTTGTAATGCTCCATACTCTGCAGCTTTGATAATGGAACTGTCACTAAAATTTTGCGCACCAATGTTTCTTAAATTTACTTGTTTGCGGGTTCGCATTTCATCAAACATTGGTTTTACCTCTGCTCTATGAATACTTTTTACGGTATCAAAAGCAATAAGCTGCGCATCTGAAAAACCAACCTCATTTTTTAGATAATTACGCATGCTGTTTTTGTGTTCATCGTAATCATTTTTTTTACCAGTAGTAAGCAAAAGACTTAAAGTAATTATGTTTGCTATCAGTAATAATGCTATAACAATAATGAATATTTTGTTAGATGGATTTTCGTTTCTCATCATGGTTCCTGGTTTTCTATATCGTATAACACAGATACATTAATGGCAAAATCATATTTTTGGGAAGTAATACTTTTTGCAATACGGTCTTTTTCGCCGCTGTTATTAATACTTTTTATAACAAGAATATTTATTAGTAATAAAAGTAAAATGGCAAACCCAGATACAAGTGGTTTTTTTAAATAAAAGGCAATTTTTGACCATACCGTTTCTGCAACAGCATTGTTTAATCCTGCATTTATTCGGGTAAGTAAAAATTGCATGGGAGAAGCTTTGGCTATTCCATCTATACTTTCTAGCGTAGAATCAATTTTATCATCAAGTATATCGCTCATAATTGCCTTGTAATTTAATTAAAATGTTTTTTGTAGTATTCTTTTAAATTGGTTCTTAAATTATTTTTAGCCCGCACCTGTAATGATTCCACTGCAAGCAAAGTGGTTTCCATTATGATCGCAATTTCGTTGTTTGTAAGCCCCTCTATTTTATTAAGCAGAAAAGCTGTTCGTTGCTTTTCAGGTAATTTTTTCATGGCCAAAAAAAGAACTGCCGCATCTTCTTTTTTATCTAATGCTACACCCGGGTGAAAAAAATCGGGCTTCTCATTTACCTCTGCGTACCCAAAAACCCGTTGCATTAAACCACCTCTTTTTTGTGCTTTCTTTTGTTTTTCAAAATCGAGCGCAGTGCTTATGGTTATTCTATAAATCCAGGTTGATAAATTGGATTCATTTCTAAATCTTTTCAACTCTTTGTATACTTTCAAAAAAACTTCCTGGGTTACATCTTCCGCATCTTCTTCATTTTGTACAATACCCAATGCAGT
>JAYUZL010000288.1:0-2365 GCA_043751875.1 Ferruginibacter sp. | reverse complement strand
GTTCTATTTCAGTTTGAAGAGAGGCAATTACCGCAAGGTTATTATCTGTACTAAGCGCATTGTGATTGATGAGCACGTCAATTAAAGTCCCTTCTTCGCCATCAAAAAGTGGCTGGTCCATACTGATATGCCTTGCCGCTACCCCCAATGTGGCCGCTACTTCTTCTGCATCGATATCCAATAGAAATGCCAGCTCTTCAGGGGTTGGTTCTCGTTCGTATTCCTGTTCCAACTGTGAATAGGCCTTGCTTATACGGTTCGTTAATCCAACTTTATTTAAAGGTAAACGTACGATCCTGGATTGTTCAGCAAGTGCCTGTAATATGCTTTGCCTGATCCACCATACCGCATAAGAAATGAACTTAAACCCTTTTGTTTCATCAAACCGCTGTGCGGCTTTTATCAAACCTAAATTACCTTCATTTATTAAATCGCTTAATGAAAGTCCCTGGTGCTGGTACTGTTTGGCTACCGATACCACAAAACGCAAATTTGCTTGAACTAGTTTATCCAAAGCACGCTGATCCCCCATTTTAATCTTTTGGGCTAAAATAGTTTCCTCCTCAGGAGTGATCATCGAAATCTTGGAAATTTCCTGCAAATATTTCTCAACAGCCTGTGAATCTCTGTTGGTTATCTGCGTTGCGATTTTAAGTTGCCTCATTTTAATGTATTAGATTCAGAATATATAACGCTTGTAGACAGTTTTTGTTGGGGAAAAGTTGCAAAAATGTGTGAAAATTTGGTTTTTCCTTTTAAAATAGTGTGCAAAGTTACCAATCAATTTTTGTATTTCATACTATAATCAAAAAAATTGAATAATTGGTGTATAACATTTGCATTTAATTCGCAGATTCTTTTATAAAATTATGTTTATCAGGAAAATCAAACAACCCTGTTTGCGAATTTGAGTCTAAATAATAAATAATTAACGAGTTTAATTACTTTTGCTGTATGACAATAGATTTAAGATCAGATACATTTACCAAACCTTCACCTGCAATGCTGCAGGCCATGATGCTTGCAAAAGTAGGCGATGATGTTTTTGGAGAAGACCCAACTGTAAATGAACTTGAATACTTTACAAAAGATCTATTTGGGATGGAGGCCGCCCTATTTTGCCCTAGCGGTACTATGACAAACCAGATAGGTATTAAATGCCATACCCAGCCCGGAGATGAAGTTGTTTGCGATAAAATGAGCCATGTGTATATTTACGAAGGGGGCGGAATTGCTTTTAACAGCGGTTGCCAGGTAAAAACAATAGAAGGAGACCGTGGCCGCATTACTGCCCAGCAGGTGTTGCAAGCTATAAATCCAGATGATGTTCACAAAGCCAGAACATCCCTCGTATGCCTTGAAAATACAGCCAACAGAGGCGGCGGCAGTTGCTATGATTTTAATGAGATTCAGCAAATTAAAGAGGTTTGCGTGGCTAATAATTTGAGGTTACACCTTGATGGAGCAAGATTATTTAATGCCCTGATGACCAAAAATGAAACCCCAAAACAATACGGCGAAGTTTTTGACAGTATTTCAATCTGTTTAAGCAAAGGGCTTGGTGCACCGATAGGTAGTTTATTAATAGGAAAAGTTGATTATATTAAACAAGCAAGAAGGGTTCGAAAAGTTTTTGGAGGCGGTATGCGGCAGGCCGGTTTTATAGCAGCAGCAGGATTGTATGCATTACAGAATAATATAAAAGGGCTGCAGAATGATCATTTACATGCAAAGCTTATAGCAGATGCATTGCTTAAGAAAGATTTCATTGGCAAAATGTTACCTGTAGAAACGAATATTATAATTTTTGAAGTAATAGACAGATACAGCCCAAAAGAATTTTGCGATTACCTAAAAAAATATGATATCAATTGCCTGTCTATTTCTGCTACACAAGTAAGGATGGTATTACACCTGGATGTTACAACTGAAATGGTGGATAGGGTAGTTCATACCATTCAACATATGGAATAATAAATACCGGATTATTTTACTTTCAATAGATTAAGAATGTATGAAGAATTGTAGAAATCCGTTTTTAATTTAGCATAAGACGTTGTTAAAAAATGATTCTCACTATGTCTATGTATCAACTATCATCTATCAACTTATTAAAAACATGTTTCCAAAAATAAACCCCACGCAAACTTCTGCATGGCAATCGTTATTAAAACATAAATCGTTATTTGAAAATGTACATATTAAAGACCTCTTCTTTAATGATGATAAGCGTTTTAGTAATTTCTCACTGCAGTTTGAAGAAATTTTATTTGATTATTCAAAAAACTTACTAACAGAAAATACGGTTGAAATATTACTGGAACTGGCAAAGGAATGCAAAGTAAAAGAAGCTACGGAAGCCATG
>JAYUZL010000287.1:0-7325 GCA_043751875.1 Ferruginibacter sp. | reverse complement strand
ACCTTTCAGTTGCAGCTTATCCTCTTTAAATGAACGTGCCCGTTGCTCACCCAGGCGGGCATAATAAATAGCAGAATCTATGTTTGTTACAAAAAAAGCCTCACTCAACTCAATAACAAGTTGAGTCTTGCTCGTTTCACTTTTAGCAGTTGATAATATTTTTTTTATACTATCAACTTTCACCTGCTGGCAAAGCCCCCATAAGGAAGAAAGGGTAAGAAAGAGGACAATTATTGTTCTTTTCATTTTAACTCCTTTGAAGTGGGATAAATATAATAAATGCTGTTCCTTCACCTTCTATGGTTTCCACTTTCAATTCACCACCATGCGCTATTACAATATCATAACTCAAACTCAATCCTAATCCCGTTCCCTGCCCCGTGGGCTTTGTGGTAAAAAAGGGTTGAAAAATTTTATCTAACACTTTCTGTGGAATGCCATTGCCGTTGTCTGTTACTCGTATTTCTATTTTATCATTAACTTTTTTTGTGCTGATGGAAACTGTTGGTTCATAGTTTTCAATACCTGATTTCTTTTTTTCATCTACCACATAAAAAGCATTGGTTAGTAAGTTCAACACCACCCGTCCAATATCCTGCGGGATGATATTTACCTTTTCCAGCGATGCATCAAAATCCGTTTTCATTGTTGCGTTAAATGATTTGTCTTTTGCACGAAGACCATGATAGGAGAGTCGTAAGTATTCATCACACAACGCATTTATATCTGTTGGTTCTTTTATGCCAAAACTGCTTCTTGAATGCTGCAACATTCCTTTTACAATGGCATCGGCACGTTTACCATGGTGGTTTATTTTTTCAAGGTTTTGAATAACGTCGTTGGCTATTTCTTTTGCATCGTCAAATTTTCCTGCATCCAGTTCTGTTTTCATTTCTGCCAACAACTCTGTACTTACCTCACTAAAATTATTTACAAAGTTTAACGGATTTTGTATTTCATGGGCAATGCCTGCGGTAAGTTCGCCAAGCGAAGCCATTTTTTCGGCTTGGATGAGTTGGGTTTGGGTGGATGTAAGATCCGATAATGTTTTCTCTAAAACAGTATTGGCTTTTTGTTTTTGCCTGTTGTTACTGTAGAAAACAAAAGCAAGCACAGACAATAAACCCAAGCCTGCTAACAATGCAATTGTTCTGATGTTATTTTTAGCTGCTACACTTTGTTGTGCTTCTTTTTCAAGCCGCAATTGCTCTTCATAGTTTGTATTTTGAAACCGGTTAAGCTTATTGCTTCGGTCCTTATTTAAGCTATCACTTAATCTTTTTGAAATAGCGAGGTAAGCAAATGCACTGTCTGTATTCCCTTTCATTTGCCAGGCTTTGGAAACCAACCCTGCAGAAGAGCTTTCACTACCTGCCTGTTTTAAATTTATTGCCAGTTGCAAAGCTTTTGAAGCATACATTAACATAGAATCAGCCTGCGCTGCTTTTTCATATAATCCTGCAAAAGATTGGTTTGAGCTAATCTCACCAGCTACATTGTTTTGCTCTTTATTTACAGATAAAGACTGTGAATAATAATACCTGGCAGAATCTAACTGCCCCTTTTCAAAATAAATTCTTCCAATATCTTTTAAAATAAATCCTTGATACGATTTATCAAAACTAGTAAGATTTGAAAATTTTAATGCTCTTTTAGAATAGATAAATCCAGAATCTAATTTATCCATTTCATTATAAATAGAGCCAATATTCATATTGCTTGTTATCAATCCTTCTATGCTATTTAAGGATTCCGAAACCCTAATTTCTTTTTTATAATATTCTATGGCTTTTTCCAAATCGCCTACCCCAGACCAGATATTACCTAATTGATGATAAACGCCGGCTGTCCCCCATATTCTATATTTTCCCGGCTCTGTTTTGTATGCACTCTCTTTTGGTATGTATGCATTTTTTTCACTTTTTTCATCCAGAAGTATTGCTAGGGCTTCATCACATAGTTTAAGGCAAAGTGAAAAATTTTCCTGTTTTTGCAGTATATAAGATTTAAGCAGTAATGAATTTGCTACCCATAATGGTTGATTTATTTTTTTAGCAACAGCCATGGATGCTTCATTAAAAAACAAGGCACTATCCCTGTTGTTTTCAGTAAAATAAGATGCTAAAAGGTCAAGGGTAACCATCTTTACTGTATCATTTGCGGCATTGTTCAAAGCAATGTGCAGGCTGTCTAACTGTTTTTGCTGCGCTTGTGCTTTTACAAAAAAAGGTAACATTAATAAAAGGACAATTTTTAATAAAGAATTTTTATTCATTTTAAATTGGTGGAATTTGAATTGGAAATGTGGAATTTGAATTTCCTTATTGTTGATCAATTGCTAAAATTGTTTTTAGCAATACGTTTGCTCCATTGGCCATATCAATTCCTTTTGTAAACTCCTTCGGTGAATGACTGATGCCGGCTACACTTGGAACAAAGATCATCCCGACGGGGGCAATCGTGCCAATTTCCTGTGCATCGTGCCCTGCACCACTTTGCATATATTGATAGGTTAGGCCAAGCGCTTTTGCATTGGCTACAATTTTATCCTGAATAGACTTATCTGTCAGTGCGGGTTTAGACGCATTGTTTTGATAATTAAAAGTAAAATGAGTACCTGATGCTGTTTCAATATTTTTTGCCCGTTGCTCAATGGCTTTAAACAATTGCCATATTTTTTCATAATTTAAATCTCTTATTTCCAAACCGAGAGTTACCTTACCTGGTATCACATTAAATGCACCAGGCAAGGCTGCAATCTTTCCAACAGTCCCCACTTGTCTGCCGGGTACTTTTATAGTTTCTTCGTTTACGGCAACAATAAATTTTGCTGCGGCAAGTAAAGCATCACTGCGCATATTCATGGGTGTGGTGCCTGCATGGTTTGCAAAACCTTGTACTGCAACTTCCCAGTGTTCAATCCCAACAATCCCTTCTACCACACCTATCTGTAATTTTTCTTTTTCCAATAAACCACCCTGCTCAATGTGCAATTCTACAAATGCCGCCAGATCTCCTTTTTTGCGTGCAGCGGCTTTTATATTATCGGGGTTTCCTCCAATGGCTTTCACACCTTCCGCAATGGTTAGTCCACTCTGTGTTTTAAGTTTCAAAGCATCCGGGCTAAAATTTCCTGCCATAGCTGCCGAGCCGTCTGTTCCGCCTTCTTCGTTGGAAAAAATAATCAGTTCTAATGGATGCTTCGTTGTGATCTTATTTTCATTCAATATTTCTACCGCTTCCAATGCGCCGATAGACCCTAGGCAGCCGTCATAATTTCCGCCATCTGGCACCATGTCAAGATGAGATCCAAAAGCAATCGGTTTAAAAGATGGATTTGTTCCTTTTCTTTTTCCGATAATATTGCCTGCATTGTCAATGCTTACCTCAAGGCCAGCGTTGCGCATTAAGCCTATAAAATAGTTTCTTCCTTCAATATCACCCTTTGTGTAGGCTACCCGGTAGCCTCTTCCATTGGCATCTTTACCAAATTGAGAAAGTTCAGTAATTCGTTTTTCAATTCTTAATTGGTTTACAGTTAACTGTGCGAATGAAACAAAAGAAAGCATTGCGCAAGCGAGGGTTGTTAGATAGCAGGTACGTAGCATTGGTTTTATTTTGATAGTTTATGACGGTAATATAATTATAAATGTCGTTCATTACTCTTCCTTCTTTTGCATTTTTAATATCATAAAATGTCTTGATCACTGATTTAAAAGGATTGATGGATGTCAGTGATTTCATTTTTGTATTTTAATTTATGGGGCATATTCTATTCCGTGCAATCCTTTAATCAGCCTTGTTATGATTCAGACAACTGGTAATTGAATTATAAATGTTGTTCCTTCTCCTTCCTTCGTTTCCACTTTTAATTTACCACCATGCGCTTTAATAATATCATAACTCAAACTCAATCCCAATCCTGTTCCCTGCCCGGTAGGTTTGGTAGTAAAGAATGGTTGGAATATTTTATCTAATATTTTTTGTGGGATGCCATTGCCGTTGTCAGTTACGATTATTTTGACCTCACCCCCAACCCCTCTCTCGGAGAGAGGGGAGCGGCTCGTGCTGATGGAAACTGTTGGCTCGTAGTTTTCTATTCCTGATTTCTTTTTTTCATCCACCACATAAAAAGCATTGGTGAATAAATTTAAAATCACTCTTCCAATATCCTGCGGAATTATATCTATTTTTTCCAGCGATGTATCAAAATCAGTTTTGATAGTTGCATTAAACGATTTGTCTTTTGCCCTTAAACCATGATAGGAGAGTCGTAAGTATTCATCACACAACGCATTTATATCTGTTGGTTCTTTTATGCCGCTGCTGCTGCGGCTGTGTTGCAGCATTCCTTTTACAATATCGGCTGCCCGTTTGCCATGGTAATTTATCTTTTCTAAATTACTTTTTACGTCTGCTGCAATTACTTTTGCTTCGGTAACATCTCCTTTGTCCAACTCGATATTCATTTCATCAATCAACTCATTACTTACTTCACTAAAATTATTTACAAAGTTTAAAGGGTTTTGAATTTCATGTGCAATGCCTGCAGTTAATTCTCCAAGGCTTGCCATTTTTTCGGATTGTATAAGTTGTGCTTGTGTTGACTTTAATTCCGACAATGTACTTTCTACTTTTTCTTTTTGATGTTGTAGTAAAACATTTGCTTTTTCTTTTTGCTTATTGTTTCTGAATAATATAAATGCAATTGCAAGCAACACTGATAACGCCGCCAATGCTCCATACCATCGCAATCGATTTTGATAAGATATTTTTGCATCTTCCAAGTCTTTTTGCCTTGCATCTTCCCGCGAAATCTGGTTTTGTATCGCTTCTATGGTACTTATACCATACAGGCTATCTTTAGCGATATCTGCGATTTTTAAATACGCAAGCGCTAGCGCTGGTTGCGTGGAACCGTATATTTTTGCAAGCGTACTGGCAGCTTTCATTACTTCTTTTTTAAAGAAAGCTTTTTGCCCGAATGCGAAGCCTTTCTTTGCAAAATAAACAGCCGAGTCGAGGTTATTTAATTTCAAGTATATCTCTGTTAGTCCATTGCAGGCTGTGGCTGCGTCACCAAAATCATTTATTGCCACACTTGAATCATAACATCTATGGTAGAAAACATTTGCTGCTGCATTATTACCCATCTTTAAGTAAATGCTTCCAAGTGTTCCATAAAATTGTGTTTTTATTACATGAACGGTATCCTTTGGCATAATAGTATGTGCCAGAGCTGAGTCGGTTTTGTTAAGCTGCAAAAAGGCATCTGCTAAAAAAACATGGTCAATCTGAGATGTACTCATTAACCTCAATTCGTTATCTATAACCAATGCTTTTCTGTCGAAATCTACAGCTTTAGTATAGTTCTCTAATTCAAAATACACGGCACCCAAACGCCGGTAGCTTCGGGCAATATCTTCTTTTAAATTATGCTGCTGTGCAATAGCCAATGATTTATAAAGTACATCCAGGGCTTCTACAAAATTTCCTTGTTGGCGCAATATGCCGCTCAATCCTGCCAGTGCCCTGGAAATATAATGCGGGTAACCGGATTTTTCTGCCAGTTGAAGCGATGTCTTTCCATATTTTAAAGAAGAGTCTTTATCAATGCCTTCATAATTTAAGCCCAACTTCCCGGTTAGCAAACTTCTTGTTGTGTCGTTTGTAGCAACTGCCAATTTCTTTTTATTATTTACAATCTCTTCTGCTTCGCCCTGCCCCCTTTGTTGGCTGCTTTGGGCCTGTAATGCAGAATAGGAGCCTATTAAAATAACAATATAAAACCATTGCTTCATTTTCATATTAATTATGCAGTAAGTTGAATAATAAATGTTGTTCCTTCCCCTTTTTTCGTCTTTACTTTTATTTCTCCGCCATGTGCTTTAATAATATCATAAATTATCTGAATCACGGATTTATTGGATGTAAGAATTTCACTGATTTTATTCATGTATTTATTCTGTGTCATCTTTCAATCTTTTTAATCTGTGATTCAGAAAACTGGTAATTGAATAATAAATGTAGAACCTTCCCCTTCTTTCGTTTCTACTTTCAACTCTCCGCCGTGTGCTTTAATAATATCATAGCTTAAACTTAAACCCAATCCGGTTCCCTGCCCTGTAGGTTTAGTTGTAAAAAATGGCTGGAAAATTTTATCCAATACTTTTTGTGGAATGCCCTTCCCGTTGTCGGTTACAATTATTTTGACCTCACCCCCAACCCCTTTACCTGGGAGAGGGGAGCGGCTCGTGCTAACAGTTACAGTTGGTTCGTAACCATCAATGCCTGCTTTCTTTTTTTCATCTACAGCATAAAATGCATTGGTCAACAAATTCAAAACAACTCTTCCAATATCCTGCGGAATGATATTTATTTTTTCAATGCTGTTATCAAAATTTGTTTTTATAGTGGCATTAAATGATTTGTCTTTTGCCCGCAAGCCATGGTAACAAAGCCGGATGTATTCGTCTGTTAATGCATTGATATCTGTTGGTTCTTTGGTGGCAATACTGCTTCGGCTGTGTTGCAGCATTCCTTTTACAATGGCATCGGCACGTTTGCCATGGTGGTTTATTTTTTCTAAATTTTGAATTACATCGTTGGCAATTTCTTTTGCATCCTTATTATTTCCTTTGTCTAGTTCTATTTTCATCTCGTCCAATAACTCTTTGCTTACCTCGGAGAAATTATTTACAAAGTTTAAGGGGTTTTGTATTTCGTGCGCAATGCCTGCTGTGAGTTCTCCAAGGCTTGCCATTTTTTCTGACTGAATTAATTGCTTTTGTGCGGCCTGTAATTCTATTAAAGCCTCTTCAGCTTTTTGTTTGGCTTCTTTAATGGCAATTAAATCTTGCTCTGCCTGTATTGCATTTCTTTCTGATATTTTTAAATCGTTAAAACGGGTGTATGTTAAATTAAATACAGCAGCAAAACGTTCCAATAAAAAAATAGTTTCTTTTGGTTGTTCATCAGGCGAAGCCATACCAATTAATCCCTTTGAGAAATAAGCAATGTTTTGTACCCTGCGTTTTTGTAACAGGCCTCCTTTAAATGTTATCTTCATCTCAACGGCCAGATAATGGAAATAGTTTTGCAGATTCTTTCCTGTTATATCTATGGTTAGAGATTTTTTCTTTTCTTTCCAGCCGGCATACATTTTATCAACTGTTTCATTTTTCGCTGTGTTTAATGTAAAATGTTTACCGATTTTAGTACCCTCTTCATTACTTGCCCATGCTTCTATATTACGGGTTTTGTCATTAATTATCCCAATAAAAAGACGGTTGGGTTCAATGCCAAGGTTTATTAGTTCTTTAAAT
>JAYUZL010000286.1:0-13107 GCA_043751875.1 Ferruginibacter sp. | reverse complement strand
GACTTCACATCTTTTTGCCAATCCTCATCTATTATGATAATTTCATTTTCAAAAACTAACTTTATGTATTTGACATAGTCATTTGTGATACTCCCAAATAAATCACTATGAATTTTTACATAGGAAAAATCCTCTTTGTAGTTATAGTAGTAATATTTTTGAGTTATTACATCTAAAATTCTAAGCAAGTGGTTATCGTTAAATTTTGGAAATGCTTTTTTCCCTAAGGTATTTAAAGCTTCAATATCAACATTGGCTGGATAAAAATTCATATTTATATAATTTTATAAACAAACCCCGCTTGCGCAGGGCTTGTAGGTTTTTTAAATTCGGGATTAGACAATATTTAGTAATTCTTGTTTTATCCCTTTCTACTTTGATTTCCAAGTCATATAATGTACTGTTTTATATGCTCGAAATACTACGTTATTCTACTCTTTGTCTTTCATCAAGATTTACAATGATTGTTCACCATCATAGTCTACTTTATGGTCTCGCATGTCGTTTATATTTATTAATGAAATCGTTCAAATCATCCATAGTAAACCTCACTACAGACCCAATTTGAGAATACTCTATTTTCTCATTTTTTCTATAACCGCACAGAGTTTTTTTACTTACCCCAATGATTTTTGCTGCTTCCTCTGTACTATATGTTTTCCAAACCGTTGAATTAATAAAATTTTTAATAAATTCTAAATCCTTCGCCATCTTTTCAATAATTATTTGTTCTTCATTTTTTTCCATACCTAAATTTTTAATGTTTTATTTTATTTATAAAACACAAAATTATTAGTGTGAGAGAAGTGTACCTAACTAAAGATGGGCATAAAAATGTCCATTTTTTATTTGTCTTTTTGCTTATTGTGGTTAGTTATAGCAAGCCTTACTTTCTTGGCAAATAAATGAATGTTAATTGGTTCATTTTTAATTGTAAAATGTTCAGAAATAATTTCACATAATTTACTTGCATTAGTAATTTCTAAATAGTCATTTAATTGAGCTACAATTCTAGCTAGTTTGGTAGCGTTCCCATAAAAACATATTCTTTGTTGAGTGCTTGTTATAATGTTCAACAATTCGGAATAATTTTCATTTTTAATTTTATCAAGATTTTCGTGAAGACAAACCTCGAACTTATCTAATATATTTGATAATATAGGTATAGCATTTTTAATCTCTTCAAATTCTCTTGTAACTTGAATTTTATGATATTCTATAATTTTAATTGAATCCTTAATGGATTGTGATTTTAATAACAGCTTGGTAACATGAAGTAAATAATTATTTTCCCAATTAATTAATTGAGTTTTACAGAAAAACGTTTCGTATTCCTTACCGGATGCTAATGTTTGAATTTTATTTTGTTCTGAATCTTCTATCCAATTAAATTTATCCTCATTAAATTTATCCTCATAAAATGACGAAATATGAACGTTATACACGAAATTAAAAAAATCAATTTTCTTTGATGGTGTATCTACATCATAAGAATCTTTACTTCCCACAAGTACTTCAAATTCCTCTTGCTTATCAAAATTACCTGGATGAGTAATAAATTTGGAATATTCTAAATCATGCCACTCTCTAGTGAAAGTTTCGGAAAATTCTATGAATAATCTTTCTAAATTTTGCATATTTAATTTTTAAATAGTGCCATTCCCCACTATAAGTGCTTTTAAAGCCTTCAAATATTCTTCTAAAGTTTGTGTAACAATATTTAATTGTAATTTAAGAATTAAGGAGCTAAATCGAGACCTCTGATAAATTTAAATGCTGAGATGCGGTGTATGTAATGGTTTTGAAGTTATAATTCAAGTCCCTAGCTCTCCGCTAAAACTTTCTTAAAACAATTCAAAAGCCTGTAAATCGTAGTATTTACAGGCTTTTTTGTTTTCCTACCTATTCATTTCATTCATTAGATCGCATTGCTAAAGGGATAAATTCGGTTACCCAACAAAACTCAATATCTGGGTAACCGAATTTCTTCCAAATGTAGCACCAACAAGCAGTTCAGTAAATGAACATCTTGTTTTAGGGGCCTACAAGAAATAACTTTGTTCACATTAAAAGGTTACCACAGCATGCAAGCAAAAATGTCAATTCTTTTTTATGCAAAAAAAGCAAAAGCAACTACTGATGGCTTAGTACCCATTTATCAAAGAATTACTATCGGCGGTCATCGTCTGGAAATTAGTACAAAAAGGTATGTAGATATTTCTAAATGGAGTACTGAAGCAGGCAAAATGAAAGGCAATTCAGAAGACGCCAGGGCGCTAAATGTCTATCTCGATATTTTAAAAAGCAAAGTGTATGATTATCAAAAGGAAATTTTGCACGAAAAACTTTTATTGAATGTAGAAAACATGCGTAATAAAATATTAGGAACCACTGCAAAGGCAAGAATGTTGGTAGCCATTTTCCAGGACCACAACAACAGAGTCGAAGCTCTATTAGGTGATGAATTTGCGCCAGGTACGTTAGACCGTTACAAAACTTCTTTAAAACATACCATTGCATTTATGCAATGGAAATTCAATATCAGCGATATTGATATTAAAAGAATTGACCACGCTTTTATAACTGACTACGATTTTTATTTACGCAGTGTACGTAAATGCGCAAACAATACAGCTGTAAAATACATTAAGAATTTTGGGAAAATAATACGTATTTGTCTGGCAAACGACTGGCTATCTAAAAACCCATTTGTGAACTACAAAGCCAAGGTAAAAGAGGTTGAACGGGCCTTTTTAGTACAGGAAGAAATTGAATTAATTTCTTCAAAACATTTTAGCACAGAAAGGCTCAATCTTGTAAAAGATATTTTCTTGTTCAGCTGTTACACAGGCTTAGCATACATAGATGTAAAAAAACTCACCAAAAATAACATCAGCATTGGTATAGATGGTGAGAAATGGATTTACACCAACCGGCAAAAAACAGATACACGTTCCAATATTCCTTTGCTACCATTTGCATCTGGCATTATTGCAAAATATAAAGATCATCCACAATGCCTTAATGAAGGCAAATTATTACCAATTCTCAGCAATCAAAAAATGAACTGCTACCTAAAAGAAATTGCAGATGTATGCGGTATTACAAAAGAGCTTACCTACCACATTGCCCGGCATACCTTTGCAACAACTGTAACCCTCACAAACGGTGTAAGTATTGAAAGTGTAAGCAAAATGCTTGGACATAAAAGTATAAAAACCACACAGCATTATGCCAAAATTCTAGATAGAAAAGTAAGCGACGATATGAAACAATTAAGGGAAATGATGGCGCCCAAAGTGGCAGAGTTAGTTTTATTAAAAAATGTGTTATAAAGTAAAAAGTAGTTGCTCTTCTCCCCTATTTTAATAACATTATTATTCTCTATCCTAATGATTTTTTACCATGATAATGATAATGTGGTAAGCATTTTCTTTTGTGGTGTGTACCACACAAACTTTTAAGTGAGTAAATCGTTAACGCACTACTACAGTTATTTACAACCAATTATTATATCAAAGAGTCATCTTACAAAACAACATTAAAACTTATATTGCACAAGTCAGTAAATAATGAACCACAACTAACTAATGGCAAAAAAGGTAATAAAAGAAAAAGCAATTGAAGTAACCCTTTGGGAAGCGGCGAATAAATTAAGAGGTAGTGTAGAGCCCGCCGAATACAAGCATGTGGTATTGGGACTTGTGTTTTTAAAGTTTGCCAGTGATAAGTTTGAAGAACACAGATCTAAATTGATTGCAGATAAAAAAGAAAAGTATGTAGAAATGCCCGATTTCTACAATATGAGCAATGTGTTTTTTTTAGAAGAAATAAGCCGGTGGAGTTATATTGTAAAAAAGGCCAGACAAAACGATATTGCTTTAATTATTGACACCGCACTGCATACCATTGAAAAAGACAACAAAGCATTAAAAGGAGCACTGCCCGACAATTATTTTTCTCGTTTGGGTTTAGATATTACCAAGCTTGCGGCACTTATAAGTGAGATAGATGCCATAAATACCCTTAAAGATAAACAGCAGGATATTGTTGGCAAAGTGTATGAATACTTTCTATCAAAATTTGCTTTGGCAGAGGGAAAAGGCAAAGGAGAATTTTATACCCCTAAAAGTATTGTAAACTTAATTACCGAAATGATTGAACCTTACAAAGGCATCATTTACGACCCTGCCTGTGGCTCTGGCGGCATGTTTGTTCAATCCATCAAGTTTATTGAAAGCCACCATGGCAATAAAAAAGAAATTTCTATTTACGGACAGGAATACACTGGCACTACTTACAAATTGGCAAAGATGAACCTTGCCATACGTGGCATAACCGGCAATCTTGGCGAAAAAGCAGCCGACACTTTTGGCGATGACCAGCACAAAGATTTGAAAGCCGATTTTATAATGGCGAACCCTCCCTTTAACCAAAAAGATTGGCGAGCAGAAAATGAATTGAAAGACGACCCACGCTGGAAAGGCTATGATGTGCCACCAAAAAGCAATGCCAACTACGCATGGATATTAAACATGGCAAGCAAGCTTAGTGATAATGGTGTGGCTGGTTTTATATTGGCAAATGGTGCATTGAGTGGTGCTGGCGAAGAATATAAAATACGCAAAAAGCTAATTGAAAATAATATGGTAGAAGCTATTTTGGTATTGCCACAAGATATGTTTTACACTACCAACATTAGCGTTACACTTTGGATATTGAATAAAAATAAAAAAGCACACAGTCGCAGTATTGGCGATGAACAACGTCATTATCGAAACCGTGAGAGAGAAATTCTGTTTCTGGATTTGCGACAAATTGGTGAACCATTTGAAAAGAAATATATACAGTTTAGTGAACAGCATATTAAAGACGTTGGTAAAACCTATCATAACTGGCAACAAGAAAACAATACTTACCAAGACATTCCTGAGTATTGTTACGCTGCAAAACTGGAAGAAATTGAAGCCAAAGATTATTCACTCGTGCCAAGCAAATACATTGAGTTTGTAAACAGAGACGAGAATTTAGATTTTGATGAAAAAATGACAAGCTTGCAAAGTGAGTTTGTTGATTTACTTCAAGCAGATACAAAAAGTAAAAATGATTTGCTAACCGTTTTTAAAGAATTAGGTTATGAAATCAAATTATAAACGAATTGGAGATTATATCCAGGAATTAAAGGTGCGTAATTCAGAAGAAAAAGCAGAGCAACTTTTGGGAATTAATATTAATAAATTCTTTATGCCTTCAGTTGCCAATGTTGTTGGTACTGATTTATCTGTATATAAACTCGTAAGGAAAAATCAATTTGCTTGTAATAGAATGCATGTAGGAAGAGATTTCCGTTTGCCAATTTCAATGTCCAAATTGGAAGAAGAATTTATGGTGTCACCTGCTTATGATGTTTTTGAAATAAAAGACACGGAAGTTCTTAACCCAGAATATTTGATGATGTGGTTTTCAAGAAGAGAGTTTGATCGAAATGCTTGGTTTTATACTGATGCAGATGTGAGAGGTGGTTTATCTTGGAAGTCTTTTTGCGATATGTCTATCCCCGTACCCCACCCCGACAAACAAAAAGAAATTGTAAAAGAATACAATACTATTGTAAATCGCATTGCACTTAACAACCAACTCATAAAAAAATTAGAAGAAACTGCACAGGCTATTTACAAGCAATGGTTTGTTGATTTTGAATTTCCGAATGAAGAAGGGAAACCGTATAAAAGTCATGGTGGCGAAATGGTGGAGAGTGTTTTGGGGGAGATTCCGAAGGGGTGGGAAGTTTCAAAGATTGGAAATTTGTGTGATGTCAAAGGAGGTAAAAGATTACCAAAAGGAGCAAGCCTCAACCAAAATCATTATGGCAGACCCTACATAAAAATTGCGGATATGACAACGAATAAATTCTTAGTTCTCAATGATAAATTTGAATATGTTGATGATGATTTACAAAAAGCAATTTCGAGATATATTGTCTCAAAGAATGATGTTCTGATTTCAATTGTTGGAACAATCGGTTTAGTAAATATTGTTCATGCCAGTTTAGACAAAGCTAATCAAACAGAGAATTGTATGAAGATGACCAATTTTAAAACTATCAATTCAGATTTCCTATATCATTATTTAACTTCTATAGTCGGGCAACAAATAATAGAATCAAAAACGGTTGGGGGAGTTCAGGGCAAGTTACCAATGTATAATATTCAATCAATCCCAATTGTTTGCCCTTCTAATAACGTAATTGAAAAATACAAATTGATTGCGAAAGGAACAAACGAAATGCAACAGTTAACGACAACGGAAAACACCAAATTGCATTTAATGAAAGATCTACTTCTCTCCAAACTTGCAACCATAGAAAATTAAAAAAATTATTAATGCTAAATTATTCATGGTTAATGAAAGAGGCGCAAACAGCATTAACAACTAACAATTAAAAAAGCATGGAAAACAATCAACTCATATTTTATTCTTCACCACAGGGCAATGTGAAAGTGGAAGTGGTTTTTGAAGATGAAAACTTTTGGCTTTCGCAAAAACGAATGGCGGAATTGTTTGGGGTAGATGTAAGAACGGTGAATGAGCATTTGAAAAATATTTTTAAAGACGGAGAACTAAAAGAGGATTCAACTATCCGGAATTTCCGGATAGTTCAAAAAGAAGGCAGCCGTGCGGTTACAAGAGATGTTGACTTTTATACTCTTGAAGCCATTCTTGCTGTTGGCTACCGAGTGAATAGCAGTGAGGCAATACAGTTTCGTATTTGGGCAACCAATACTTTAAAAGAATTTATCACCAAAGGTTTTGTATTGGATGATGAGCGATTGAAGCAAGGCAAAAAATTTGGCAAAGATTATTTTGAAGAACAACTTCCCCGTAAATGTCAAGTTTTCTGCTCATAAAACTTGACATTTTAAAAGATTACATTATCTTTAAGCCATGACTTTGGCATTACAAATACGAACTAATATAAAGAAACTACCTGAAGGTAAATCCTTTGGATATGCAGATTTGGGTATTACCAGAGAAGAATATCAAACAGCAGCAAAAGCGCTGGAACGACTACAAGCCAGCGGCATTATTAAAAAAATATCGAAAGGCGTATTTTATAAACCCGAACAAACAGTTTTTGGAGAGCTAAAACCGGATTACAGCGAGCAGTTGCGTCCATATTTGTATGAAAATGGAAAACGTATTGCCTATGAAACAGGATTTTCGTTGTATAACCGGATGGGTTTGACTACACAGATGGCATACCGTATAAAAATAGCCAGCAGAAGCAAACGAATTTCTATTAACAGGGGTGCCTTAAAAGCAGATGCTGTAAAAAGCTATGCAGAAGTAACAGAAGGCAATTACGAACTATTAGGTTTTTTAGATGCCATTAAAGACAGTAAACGAATACCTGATTGTTCAGTTAGCCAAGCAGTAAAAATATTGAGCAGTAAAATTAAGCTCCTGAATGACAAGCAAATTGCCGAACTGGTTAAATATGGTTTGCTGTATCCACCAAGAGTAAGGGCATTGTTAGGGGCTATTTTAGAAAATCTGGCTAAAGAATGGAATAAAGAAAAACTTAAGCAAAGCCTTAACCCGCTTTCGAAAATAATATTGGGTTTAAAAGAAAAAGATTTACCCACCATTAAAAACTGGAATATAGAATGAAGCTGCATAAAAATATAAAATTATTTCAGGATGCAGTGAGCGTGACCGCAGAACAAATGAATATCCCGCCCGAATTTGTAGAAAAGGATTATTGGGTAACATATGCATTACATACAATCTTCAAAAATGAAATTGGCAAAGACAGTGTATTTAAAGGCGGAACGGCATTATCAAAGTGTTATCAAATGATAGAACGGTTTTCGGAAGACATAGATCTTGTAGTGCTAAGGCGTGAAGGAGAATCAAATAACCAGCTCACCAATAAAATAAAGAAGATAAGCAAGGTTGTAGCTGAGGTATTGCCCGAAGTGGTAATACCAGAACTAACACAAAAAATGGGTATGAACCGTAAAACAGCACACACCTATGCAAAGGAATTTAAGGGAAGTTATGGTCAGGTGAGAGATGTGATTGTTGTGGAAGCTACATGGCTTGGATATTTTGAACCTTATACCACAAGAACGATTAGTTCATTTGTTGGCAGTATGATGCTTAATAATGGCCAACAGAATATAGCTGAGGCAAATGGATTACTGCCTTTCGAACTGTTGGTTTTAGAACCAACAAGAACTATATGCGAAAAAATAATGAGCCTGGTAAGATTTTCATATGGAGAAAATGCAATTGACGATTTGAAGAAAAAAGTAAGACACACTTATGACTTGCACCAACTATTACAACAGAAGGAGTTTTCCGACTTCTTTGATTCAACTGCATTTTCATCAATGTTGTTGAAAGTAGCAAATGATGATGTTGCCAGTTATAAAAATTCTAATGAATGGCTAATTCATCACCCTAATGAAGCATTACTATTTAAGGAGATAGAGAACGTTTGGGCAGTATTAAAAGTAGTTTACTATGGGGATTTTAAAAATTTAGTGTACGGTGGTACTTTACCGAAAGAGGCAGATGTATTGGCTACATTGAAAAGAATAAAGGAAAGGTTAGCTTCAATTAAGTGGAATATTCAAATAAAAGGCAAATGAAATTTACCGAAGAAAAATTAGAAAATGCTTTTACTGAATTGTTGGAGAAAGAAAACTTTCCTCACCAGTTCGGTTTTACTATTAAGCGAGCACCGGATGAAGTATTAATAGAAGAAGATTTGCAAAGTTTTTTACTTACCCAATACAATGCGGAAGGGCTTACTGTAACAGAAGCAAAATCAATTATACTTCAACTAAAAGCCTTACCATCATCTGACCTTTATGAGAGCAACAAAACATTTATTAAAATGCTTTCGGATGGTTTTATTTTAAAAAGAGAAGACCGCAACAACAAAGACATTTATATACAGCTGATAGATTATAAGGGACTAACCAAACAAAAACAACCTGCCACAGAACATCTCGTAACCCTTGCAGCAGAGGATGAAGCAGCTTTTAATGAAGACAATAACATTTACAGGTTTGTAACCCAACTTGAAATAACAGGAAACGAAAAGAGAATACCTGACGGTATTATTTATATTAATGGTTTGCCGGTAGTAGTGTTTGAATTTAAAACCGCTATCCGGGAAGATTGTACAGTATATGAGGCATACAAGCAGTTAACAACCAGGTACAAAAGAGATATTCCGGAACTGTTTAAGTACAATGCATTTTGTGTTATTAGTGATGGGGTAAACAATAAGGCAGGTTCGTTTTTTGCACCCTATGAATTTTATTATGCATGGCGCAGGGTTGCAGGGTTAGCCAAAGATGTTGATGGCATCAACAGCATGTTTACCCTTGTGCAGGGCATGTTTGAGCACAACCGATTTAGAGATATACTACGCAACTTTATTTACATACCAGACAGCAGCAAAAAGAATGAAAAAATAGTTTGTCGCTACCCGCAATATTATGCCGCCAGAGCTTTGTTTGAAAGCATAAAGGCAGCAGAGAAGCCAACAGGAGATGGCAAGGGAGGTACTTATTTTGGTGCCACAGGTTGTGGCAAAAGTTTTACAATGCTCTATCTAACTAGGTTGTTGATGAAGAGCGAATACTTTGCGAGCCCTACCATTGTTTTAATAACAGACCGGACGGATCTTGATGATCAACTCTCAGGACAGTTTACCAATGCGAAAAACTTTATTGGTGATAATGCTGTGATAAGTGTAGAAAGCAGAGGCCATTTAAGAGCGCTTGTACAGGGCAGACAAAGCGGAGGCGTATTCCTAACAACCATTCATAAATTTACCGAAGACACAGAACTACTTTCAAAAAGGACGAATGTAATTTGTATTAGTGACGAAGCGCATCGTAGCCAGCTTAATCTCGATCAAAAAATAAAAGTAACCGAGCAAGGCGTTAAAAAAACGTATGGCTTTGCCAAATATCTACACGACTCTTTGCCCAATGCCACGTTCGTTGGCTTTACAGGCACACCGATTGATGCAACGCTTGATGTTTTCGGAAAAGTGGTAGATGCTTATACCATGACAGAATCAGTGAAAGATGAAATTACTGTAAGAATTGTGTATGAAGGCCGAGCCGCCAAAGTTGTACTCAACAACAGTGAACTTGAAAAAATTGAAAACTATTACGAAGAAGTGGCCGATGCAGGTGCCAACGAATATCAAATAGAACAAAGCAAAGAAAAAACTGCTAAAATGAACGCCATACTTGGCGACCCAAAACGTTTGAAAGCTTTGGCAGCAGATTTTGCGAAGCATTATGAAAACAGGGTTTCGGAAGGAGCCACCATAAAAGGTAAAGCAATGTTTGTTTGCAGCAGCAGAGAAATTGCTTATAACCTTTTTAAAAATATTATTGATCTTAAACCGGAGTGGAACGAAATAAGAGCAGCCGAAGATGCTGCTGAACTAACCGATAAAGACCGAAGAGAACTAAAGTCGATTGAACGCCTTAAAATGATAATGACGCGTGGTAAAGACGACCCAAAAGAAATGTGGGATTTATTAGGCACATCAGATTACCGCAAAGAGCTGGACCGGCAATTTAAAAATGGCGCATCTAACTTTAAAATTGCTATTGTTGTTGATATGTGGCTCACCGGTTTTGATGTACCATTCTTAGACAGCATTTATATTGATAAGCCAATACAGCAGCATAATTTAATACAAACGATATCAAGAGTAAACCGCAAATTTGAAAATAAAAACAAAGGGTTGGTGGTAGATTATATTGGCATTAAAAAGCAAATGAATCTGGCGCTTGCAAAATACAACAAAGGTGATGATGATAATTTTGAAGACATTGCTGAATCGTTAATCATTGTGAGAAACCATTTAGACTTGCTAGATAAACTGTTTCATACTTTCGACAATATAAAATATTTTAACGGCACAGCATTGCAGCAGTTGAATACTTTGAATTTAGCTGCTGAATATGCACAGCAAACCAAGGATTTTGAAACACGATTTATGGGTTTGGTAAAACGGCTGAAAGCTGCTTATGATATTTGTGCGGGCAGCGAAAAACTAACACAAACAGAAAGAGATTATACCCATTTTTATTTGGCAGTTCGCTCAATCGTTTTCAAACTCACCAAAGGCAATGCGCCTGATACAGCACAAATGAATGCAAGGGTAAGGGAAATGATAAAAGATGCTTTGCAAAGTGATGGCGTGGAAGAAATATTTAAGCTGGGTAATGAAGACGAATCGGAACAAGATATTTTTGATGAAGATTATCTGGCAAAAATTGATAAGATTAAGTTGCCTAACACCAAGATAAAATTGCTTCAACAATTATTAGCAAAAATAATTGGAGATATACGCAAAGTGAATAAAGTGAAGGGTATTGACTTTACTAAAAAGATGCAAGCGCTTGTAGAGAAGTATAACCAACGGGATGAAAATGATATTTTGAGAAGCGAAGTGTATGAGGAAATGGCAGAGGCTTTAACAGAATTAATCTGGGAAGTGCACAAAGAGTTTTCTGCAGGCGATGAATTAGGGATAGACTTTGAGGAAAAAGCTTTTTATGATATTTTGAAAGAACTGTGTGTGAAGTACGACTTTAAATATCCAGACGATAAAATGATTGCCTTAGCAAAGGCAGTTAAGGAATTAGTCGAAGGACAAGCGAAATTCCCTGACTGGAACAAACGAGATGATATAAAATCTGCACTTAAAGTTGGATTGATATTGTTGTTGGATGAGTTTGGCTATCCACCCGTGGAAAGAGACGAAGTGTATATTGAAATTTTTGACCAGGCGGAGAATTTTAAGAGGAATGAAAATAAATAATAACGTAAAATTTTCTTGTTCATATTTACAAAAAGGCAATTTTTTAATTTTATTTTTAACGTGAATGTATCATTACAATTTTAGATGATGCTTTTTTTAATAACCCTAATTTATTTCTAAATACCGCTTTAAGTTTTACCATCTACCGGACCGCATCTCCACATAATGATCATCTTCATCTACTTTTTACTTACTTATTATTCTGCAAATCAAATAAGTATAGAAATTTTTTCAGATATTCGAAGTTGCTTTAATACCAACTAAAACTAACATTTAATATCCCACTTTATGAGTTATGCCCTGAAGCATTTAGAAATTTCCATTAACCAACACTTAAATACGAAAAATATAATTCAGGATATCTCACGACTTAAAATCATAATTGAAGAAATAAATGTTGAAAAAGAAGAAATAAAAAAATACATAGTGACAGAAGTGTTCTCTTTTAAAAAAGATAAACGGCTAGAGCTTTTTATACAACAATACCAATGTGCACTAATTCGATTGGCAAATGATGTATTTAATTTTAAAAACAACGAAATGCCAGTCTTAAATACGCTGGCAGAAAATTATTTACTTGCTATTACAGATTTACTTTTTTTTATTGAAAATCATTTCACCCGGTACTTTAATCTCGATGAAAAAATACCGGACAGTTACAAGTTCATCATGCAGGCAAAATGCAAAGGGTATGTAAAAACGATCAATAAAATGGCAGCAACAACAACTGCATGTCCGGCAATTTTACAAATAATCTTAAACGTATTTAATGATTTCATAAAAGCACCTGCTAAACAAAATTATTCCTATAAGCAGGTCATTTATTTAAAAAAATTATATGCAGAATTAGTGGATTGCTACCTACTTACTGATGAAAACTGCAATCAAATAATTTTGGACAAATTGCTTTACCTTAATTTTAATTCAGCGCAGTTTATAAATAAATATGTAAAGCATATACTGCTGCAGGTTGCAGATGCTTCCACTATTAACGATCAGCTGGAAGTATTGGCTTGGTGGTCAAAAACAATAAAGCAGTCTCTCGTTAAACCCGGAATGGCATTATTAATAAATTCATCCAGTGCGCATTCGCAACTTAGAGGTTGGCTGCAGGATGAAATTCACTTTCTGGAAAGAAAGAACCAGCTTACATTGTTACTTCCAATGCACATAAGCAATAACCATGTGCCAAAACAATCTTTAAAAACAGATCTTTCTGTAAAACAATTGGGTTTATT
>JAYUZL010000285.1:0-6097 GCA_043751875.1 Ferruginibacter sp. | reverse complement strand
TGCGGCGGACGTATGGCCACTGTTTTACCGGTACGTACTTCATCAGCACCAATGTACATCGGCACATCAATTTTTGTGTTTTTGAATTCTTTTAATGCTGCTTTTAGCGCAAGTTTTTCTTTTGAACCTTTTGTATAATTAAGTACAGGTTCGTTTACGGGTAATGGGTAATAAAATGAGCCGTATTGCATATAAATATTTTTTATTTATTAATTGACTTGTATGATTCTTTTAAATTAAAAATTAAACATCGACATGAGTTTATATGTATGGAAAACTACACCTCTTCTTTCTCGGCCATCAAATATGCTTTAATAAATCCATCTATTTCGCCATCCATTACCGGTCCTACATTGCCAACCTCATAATCTGTTCTGTGGTCTTTAATCATTTTGTATGGGTGAAAAACATACGACCGTATCTGGCTTCCCCACTCTATTTTCTTCTTCTTGCTGTTGGCTGCATCTTTTATTTCGTTACGTTTCTGTAATTCTATTTCGTACAGTCTGCTTTTCAACATTTGCATGGCAAGTTCTCTGTTACCTAGCTGGCTTCTGTCCTGCTGACATACCACCACAATACCTGTTGGAATATGCGTCAGCATTACTTTTGTCTCTACTTTATTTACGTTCTGTCCACCTGCACCACCACTACGGGATGTTTCCATTTTTACATCGGCAGGGTTTATATCTATTACAATAGAATCATCTACAAGCGGATAAACATTAACACTAACAAAACTCGTATGCCTCCTTGCGGCACTGTCAAATGGCGAAATTCTTACCAATCTATGTACACCACTTTCGCCTTTTAAAAAACCATAAGCAAACGGGCCTTCAAATTTATAGGTACAGGTTTTTATACCGGCACCATCTCCCCATTGCCAGTCCATTTCTGTTACTGTCCACCCTTGCTTTTCGCCGTACATTCTAAACATACGGGCAAGCATTTCTGCCCAGTCCTGGCTTTCTGTTCCACCTGCTCCACTATTTATTTGCAACATGGCAGGCAGTTCATCTTCGGGCTCATTAAGCG
Source organism: Ferruginibacter sp. (assembly GCA_043751875.1). Classification (GTDB taxonomy): domain Bacteria; phylum Bacteroidota; class Bacteroidia; order Chitinophagales; family Chitinophagaceae; genus Ferruginibacter. Next base: position 5,062 of record JAYUZL010000285.1, on the reverse strand, counting down.
TACTTTTAAATTCTGCCTCTTCTACTTTCTTCACGGCATCGTCAAATGCTACTCTCACTTCTTCTTCAGTTGTATCGCCGGCTTTCCAAAATTCAAAAAGTACCGCAAAATCTTCTACAGCCGTATTTACAGCGTAAAACATATTTACCCAATACTCATTTACTTTGGTTTCTTTTAAAATGGAAGTTGCTCTGACGTTATCATCCCAAAAGCCGGGCGAAAGGGAAAGTTGTTTATCGTTTGCAATCTTTGATTCTCGGTTTTCTACGTCAAAGAAATCTCCTCAAAACCAATGAACGGTCTCGAAGAGCTTTTATTTGTTCTGTTGTCATGCGGTAAAAATAATGTTTAAATTTTTAAAGCGCAATACATTGCTGATTGTGCAAATATTTATGCCCTCCTTCTCTTTTTTGTACATCGACACCTCTAATGTAACACCATGATTTTTTTAGCACAGCGCATGTGAGCTTCACCGCTACAATGCGCATAGCTTTTGAGCAATTTGGAGCAGAAATAAATAAATATTTGTTCACAAAAAATGAACCTACATCATGTACAAACCAAGAGGTTGGGGCGGTGAAATCTGGAACTATGTTCAGCATTTGTCCGGGCTGTTTGTAGTAGTGCCGACACAAAGTTTGTTGTGGTAAAAAGTCTATTATTACGGCAGCTACTACTGTCCATCTCGCAGCCTTTTAGCTTTAAATATTTTTTCAACTTTTATTAACAGCTCCGGGGCATTTTACATAATCATTCGCAATCCATAAATTTGCCGTTTAAATATTTTAGATGAAACAAACAATCCGCTCCATTATACAAGCTTCTATTGATACCAAATTGTCAATTTTAGCTGATGAAAAAATGATAGACAGCATTCATTCAGCAGTAGAAAAGATAACAACCGCCTTTAAAAACGGAAACAAAATATTGTTTTGTGGCAATGGCGGCAGCGCTGCAGATGCGCAACATTTAGCAGCAGAATTTAGCGGCCGCTTTTACAAAGACAGAGATGCTTTGCCGGCAGAAGCCCTGCATGTAAATACTTCTTACCTTACGGCTGTAGCAAACGATTACAGTTTTGACGTTGTATATTCCCGCATGGTAAATGGTATTGGTAAAAAAGGCGATGTACTTGTTGGGCTAAGCACATCCGGCAACAGCGTAAATATTTTGAAAGCAATAGAAGCTGCCAAGCAAAAAGGCATGACCACTATAGGTTTCACAGGTGTATCGGGCGGTAAAATGAAAGGCGAATGCGATATTTTGTTTAATGTTCCCTCAAAAGATACTCCTCGTATTCAAGAGAGTCACATACTTCTTGGTCACATTATTTGCCAGCTCGTAGAGGAACAATATTTTTGATGTACTTTATTTCTTAAAATCCATTTTTGCAAGTAAAACAATACATCATGCTTGAACGAGCCTTGGGTAAATGTTTGCGCAACAAAGTGACAGATCCTCAAACAACAGGTAAAGTTTGCGAAGAATAGAAACTTTTAGGCACAGGAACCAATCAACCGGCACTTAGTTTATTTGACAAAGAAATGTATCGGTAGTAAGTGGAGATACGTTATTTGAAACAGATAATAACCCTTAGAGTGAACAAACTAAGGGCAAGGGGGCCTTTACAATACCATTAAAACCAATAAAGCTTTGAGAGGTATGCAGCTGTAACTATCAAAGAAAGAAACATAATAACTGATTTCACAGAAAAAAATATATGCAGCAAGGCTTTATTTATGGTCATGTGTATTTAATAACCGAACTGGTGTCAACCAAAATAAATTTCCCTGAAAAATTATCTTTTAAAATATTTTCGGGAGAAATATTTAGAACCCCTTAAAATGACTGGCATTAAAGATTATGGTTATTTTATTGATGAGAAATATGAGAAGATTTTAAAAAGACAATACATAAATAAAAGACAATACAATGCTTGATATAAAGAAAATTAATTTAGAATGGACCTTATTTTTAGACAGGGATGGTGTAATAAACCACGAAAAAGCCAACGATTATATTCACAACTGGAGCGAGTTTAGATTCTATGATGGGGTGTTGGAAGCATTGGCAATCTTTTCAAAAAAATTTAAACACATTGTTGTAGTTACAAACCAGCGAGGCATTGGCAAAGGGGTGACCAAAGAAGAAGATGTATTATATCTTCACAAAAAAATGAAAGCTGCTGTTAAAGAAAAAGGCGGTAGAATAGATGCAACATATTATTGTAAAGATGTAGATAGCAACAGCAAATGCAGAAAACCAAATATTGGGATGGGGTTACAGGCAGTAAAAGATATACCTACCATTGACCTGACAAAAGCAATTATGATTGGCAACTCTTTAAGTGATATGCAGTTTGGTAAAAACCTTGGAACCTCAACCATTTTTTTACCAACCACAAGGCCTGAAGTAAATGTAGATGATGAACATATCGATGCAGTTTTTCCATCATTAATTGCATTTGCCAACCATCTTTTGTAAGTTTTCGTTAAAGAATTGGTTAAGCTCATTAATGAAAGACGCAATAGAATATGATTTAATATATTTATAGCATGAAAATTTGGGCATCTTTATTAATTCTACTATTTACTTCTTCAACCCTCTGTGCGCAACAGATATCAACCGCCGATAAAATATTTTTACTTAAAAAAGAAGACTCTTTAAAGACTGTTGGTTTAAAAATAGTACAAGGCAGAGATGCGGCAGATCGCTTTTTTGCTGATAGTGCTTTTACCAGAATTTTTGTACGTGCATTAAGAACTAAATATTCTTTTAATCATCCGTTTGATTCTATTATAAACATTTCTAAATTATATGCGCCCGATAGTTCTTTTAAAATATTTACATGGCAATTAATTATCAATGAAAATACCATCAGGCAGCATGGCGCTATTCAAATGAAAACGGCAGATGGTTCTTTTAAAGTATTTCCTTTAATCGACCGTTCGGATATTATAATAAACCAAACAGATACCATAACTGATAATAATGGCTGGATGGGTGCTATATATTATAAGATTATTCAAAAAGAATACAAAGGAGAAACTTTTTATACGTTACTTGGTTTTGATGAAAACAATATAAAAAGCGATAAAAAAATAATGGATATTTTACAATTTGTAAATGGCAAACCCGTTTTTGGTAACAAACTTTTTGTAATTGAAAATAGCAACCAGGTCCAAAAACAAATGGCCCGATATATTTTGGAATACAAAAAAGAAGCTGCTGCAAGACTCAGTTTTGATGAAGATTTAGGGGCCGTGGTTTTTGATGAATTAATTTCAGAAAGTAATACGCCAAACAAAAAATGGACATTAGTACCTGACGGAGAATACAATGGCTTTTTATGGAAAAATGGCAAGTGGGTTTTAAAGACCAATTTGTTCACAGGCGTACCACCTACAAAATATTCAGCAGAAAAAACAATTAGAGATGTAAAGGGAACTATTGATGAAACAAAAATGAAAGGTGGGGAACCAGAAATAAAAATTCCGCAATAACAATTTTATGCCAGAATTAGAATAACATAAAAAATTAAAATTTACGGAGGAAAATAAAGCTTAGCAATTTAGGTAATGGACGTTTTTAGCGTACAGGAGCAATTTTGAACTGGTAAAAGGTGTAGCAAAAGTAGAAAGAGATTACAGTGGTGGCGATACGGAATACTGAACGTGTAAAGACAGTTGTATAGGCACAACTAACTATACTGAATGTTTAAGAGTATCGTACGACAGCAATGTAATTTCCTTCGAAGATGTTTTAAAATTTTTTTGTGGAATAATTTGACGCTAGAACATTAAACAGACAAGCAAATGATATTGGTACTGAATACAGAACTGTTATTTTTATGCAGATGATCATCAAAAGAAAATTGCCGAAGATTAAAAAAAACAACTAATTGAATCGGGTAAATTTAAAAACCCATTGTAACGTGAATAGACCCTGCAACTACTTTTTATGCAGCACAAGATTATCATCAAAATTATTACAACAACAATGGCAGTACCGCCTATTGCCAGTTTATTGTAAGGATTAAACTTGAAAAATATCTGAAGAACCTTGCCTAAATTAATAATTAATTATATTCATGTTAACAGATTTCATTATCTTTAAAAATTGATGGGATGTTAACACGTTAATACCTACAAAAAATATACTCCAACTTTCCTTACAAAAAATCATTCCTCTTTACCTGTGAGCCTTTTTTTTGAATAAAATAAAAAAAGATGCTTACGCACAAAAAGTATTTTGTCCTATTTATGGGCTATACATTATTGTTCTGTTCCTTAGTAAAAGGACAAAACATAAGACCATTTACCCAAATATTTTCTCAGAATATGAAAGGCGGCACGGCCATTTTTGGGAACACAAGTATGCAGATTATTGACAACTCAATTGCTAATTTTCAAAAAATGAATGAAAGCGGAAATGCAACAAATGGAGTTGGCGGTTTAGGCTTCAGCCAATATGGAAACGATGACGAAAATATGCAGCCGGTAATAACAGACTTTCAAATTCCAATTTTAAATTTGATTCAAGCCGGCGAATTGTGGAATTATAATTTTCCTAATCATGATTTGGGAACCAGTTGGCAAGCTTTAAATAACCCAACAGATGGCTGGGTTAATTCAAATGGCAGTTTTGGATATAACCGAAATCAAAATACGATAATACCACATGGTAATACCAGTTATTTTTTAAAAACTATAACAATTGCAACACCTGCGTTATACAGAAGCTTCGATTTTTCTATTAGTTATGATGATGCTGCAGTTATTTATGTAAATGGTGTAGAAGTTAAAAGGGTGAACATGCCGTCTGGTGTTATTAATTATAACAGTACGGCTGTCTATGCAAACTTTTCTACCTGGGAAAATTTTTCTATTTCTTCCTCCTACTTTAATGCTGGAGAAAATATAGTAGCTGTAGAAATACACCAAATTATACCAAACAGTAATAGCTGTTTTTTTGACATGAGGCTTTCTGCTACACCTGCGTATACTTCAAATTCTTCAACAGCTGATCTGGTTTTACCGGCAGGTATAAATACTATCAAATA
>JAYUZL010000284.1:0-6520 GCA_043751875.1 Ferruginibacter sp. | reverse complement strand
TAATGTTATAAAGAAAATAACAGAACACTATAAAGCAATCATGCAGTCAGAAGTGTTAAGCGGCGGTATGGTATTGCCCGAAAAGCCAACACATATTGGTATTTCAGCAAATTATATTTTGGGGGCGTACAAAAATGTAGAAGAGCTTACAGGTGTAAAATTTGGCGAAGATTATTTGTGGCATTTAAAAAATCCCGATGACAGCGACTGGCACCCAAGCTCCGAAAAACCCGCAATAGCCATGTGTATTTTTAAAGAGTTTTATCCTGACCGAGCGGTCGAATATGCGGCAGATTTGCAATACGCTTTGTACGTAGAAGGAAGAGATCTAACAGATGATGAAGCTTATAGGCATCTCCTGGAAAAATACAGCATACAGCCGGAAGTATTTTACGAAAAACTAAGAAGTGAGGAATACAAGGATATGGCGTATTACGAATTTTCGCTGATGAAACAACTGCAGGTAACGGGTTACCCATGTGTATTTGTGCAGACAAGCGATACAAAATTTAATATGGTTGCCCGTGGTTATACTGATTACGAGACTTTAAAAGAGCGAATAGATGCCGTCTTAAAGACAGCATAATTAAAAGCCCTTTCTACTTGCGAAAGGGTTTTTAACTCGACTGAATATATTTTATTTGTCCTTTTTCTGTGATTCACCGTTAGGTCTTGTCATAATTTTATAAAAACCGGTATCGAAAATGGCACGCTGTTGAGGAGTACATAAATTTCTAATTACTTTTAAATTGATGAGCATTTTTATCTCCAGATTTTTCTGTTGTAACGCTGCATAGTCTGCGGCATTAACAATGGAACTGTCACTAAAATTTTGCGCACCAATATTTCTTAAATTTAATTGTTTACGGATGCGCATTTCATCAAACATCGGTTTCACTTCTGCTCTATGGTTGCTTTTTACAGTATCAAATGCAACGATTTGTGCATCTGTAAAACCAACTTCACTTTTTAAATAATTGCGCATACTGTTTTTGCGGTCGTCGTAACTGGTTTTTTTATCAGCAGTAAGCAAAAGGGTTAATGTACCTATGTTTGCGATGAGCAACAATGCAATAACAATAATAAATATTTTGTTGGATGGATTTTCTCTTTTCATCATGGTTCCTGGTTTTCTATATCATATAACACAGATACGTGAATGGCAAAATCATATTTTTGAGAAGTTAGGCTTTTAGCAACCCTCTCTTTTTCGCTTCCGGTTTTAATATTATTTATAACAAGAATATTTAATAGAGCCAAAAGCAAAATGGCAAACCCATACACAAGTGGTTTTTTTAAATAAAAAGCAATTTGAGACCAAGCGGTTTCTGTAACAACGTTATTTAAACCTGCATTTATTCGGGTGAGTAAAAAGGGTTGGGGAGAAGCCTTGACTATTCCATCAATACTTTTTAAAGTAGCATCAATCTTATCATCAAATATATTACTCATAAATACCTGGTAATTTAATTGAAATGTTTTTTATAATAGTCTTGCAAATGATTTCTTAAATTATTTTTTGCCCTTACCTGCAAAGATTCTACGGCAAGTAAGGTAGTTTCCATTATTACCGATATTTCATTATTCGTAAGACCTTCCACTTTATGAAGCAGAAAAGCTGTTCGTTGTTTTTCAGGTAATTTTTTCATTGCCATAAAAAGCACTGCCGCATTTTCCTTTTTATCTAAAGCCACACCTGGATGAAAAAAATCTGGCTTCTGATCTGCTTCAGCGTAACCAAATACCCGTTGCATTAAACCACCTCTTTTATGTGTTTTCTTCTGTTTTTCAAAATCGAGCGCAGTCGTAATGGTTATTTTATAAATCCAGGTTGATAAACTGGATTCATTTCTAAAACTTTTTAACCCTTCATATACTTTCAAAAAAACTTCCTGTGTTACGTCCTCTGCATCTTCTTCATTTTGCACAATACCCAGTGCAGTATTATAAACCATTTGCTGGCGGTCGTTCACAATGCCGGCAAAATCTTCTTCACTATTTTGGTTTGTTTCAATAATAGCTTGTTGGTTCAAAAGAAATAATTTATTCTAAATAAAGATACTTACAACAAACTTATATTTTGAAGCACTCAATTGTGAACGGTATATTTTTTCAGAATGTAAACATATTTATCAAAACCCCGGTCCACCTCTGTAGCCGCCTTCTGCGTTTTCTCTTTTACCTGTTGGTTTTGCAGCTACACCGAAATTTTTCAGGTTGTAAGTAAATGTTAGTAAAAAATATTGTTGTAAAACCTGGCTGTGCGCATCTTCAATATACCTTGCATCCACTGTTCTGACAATGCTTTGGTTTTGTTTTAAAAGATCAAATACGGAAAGCTTTAATTCACCAACTTTATTCTTTAAAAACTTTTTGCCTATTGCTGCATTCCATAAACTGTATTTTTGATTAAAGCCTGCGCTTAAGCCTGAGTTTGCCTGATAGGATACATCATTCTGCAAAAACCATCCTGTTCTACTTAAAAGATTTACCTGGGCTCCTACAGCCTGGTTTATATAATTATTATTGCCACTGCCCGATCCGAATGTCTGATTAAAATTAGCATTGTACGATAAATTAAAATCAACAAACTCACTAATATTACTTGCAAGTACCACACCTGTATTGTAAACAATGTTATTGGTAATAATATTTACATTATTTGTAAGCCCCGGTAACCTGCTGTAGGCAAAGCCGGCGTTTAAATTTAGGTTTGTTTTAATTGCTTTAATAGGCATACTGTAGGTAAAGAAAGTGCGTGCGCTTCTGTATCCATTTAGGTTTACAGGCTTTGTAAGCTGCGAACCTTTTTGAAGTTTAATACCATTTTGTATTATAGAGTCAGCCTTAGGTATGTACGTAGCACTTGTAATATAGTTACCTGCAGTCTGTAAAAATAAATTAGCAAAAAAGCTTTTACTCGTTTTAGAATTTGTGTAACTATACCTTGTAGCAACAAACTGTGTGTAAGATTGTTTTAATGCGGGGTTACCTGTATTTACTACCAACTGGTTGCTTTGATTTACAACGTCCTGTAATTGATTTACAGAAGGAAAGTTGGTAGAGGTTCTGTAAAATATTCTGATGTTGGATGCTGCTGAGATCTTTTTTCTCCACATTAAATTTGGTAAAATATTAGAAAATGACTGACTGATAGTTGTTTTAGTTGGAAACGTTCTGTCACTCTCCAGTTTTGAATTTTGAAAACTGACCCCCACAGTAAACATGTTGTCTTTATCGGGTACAAACCTGTAGGTTAGGCCTGCATTATTGGTCGTAATGGTATTATTGAATTTGTTGGAAAGCGATTGCTCAAGGTTTGAATATTTTTGTCCGTCATAACCAAAGGTTTTTTGGTCTGCAATATTTTTGGTTACAGAAGGGTTGTAATCAAATTGCAATTGCGCTTTTTTAGTTAATGGTTCGGTGTAAGCTATTGTTCCACCAACAGTGTAACCATTGCTTACATTATCGTAAAACTGGTTTTGCAGGGAATCAAAAATTACAGTATTTTTAAAATACCTGTAATCTGCATTAGAAATACTCTCAGAATTGTTTTTAGAGAAAGTTGTATTTAAACCAAAAGAAAGAGATCTTCCTTTTTTAATAAAAGCGTGGCGGAATAATATGTTATTGCGAATATTAAAGCCATTTCTATTAGAAGTATTTTTACCTAAAGAAGTATTTGCTGTATCGTAAACAGCGCCTCCCCCCCTTGCACCGTAATAACTTTTGTAATCAGAGAAAGATGTGCTGTTGTTTTGCTGAAAATTAAAACTTGGAATTATAAATAAACTATTGCTTGAATCGATTGTATATTCCAACCTTAAATTAATTCTGTTGTTGGTATTGTTTGTTACCGAATTACTTATTTGTTTTGTAAAAAGACTGGTATCCAGACCACCCAAAAATGTTTCTCTTGTGGTGGTTGATTGATTTGTATTTCTGCTTTGGTTGTAAAAATAACTGCCTGCAAGGGTAACCTTTTTACCGTATTGGTTACTAAAATTTAAGCCAGCAGCATTGGTTCTGCTGATACCGTTTGATTGGCCTACATTAAAATCACCATTGCCACCACCATTCCAACGACCACCACCACCTTGTTGGCCGCCACCCTTGTTGCCGCCACCACTGCTAGTAAGGCCAAGCAAATCCTGCGATGAAAAATTTTGCTGGTTTATATTATTAAAATTTCCAACCAATGATAAACGTCTGTTGCCTTTAAAAAAACTTACGTTACCACCTGCACTGTACCTGTCATTTGTACCATAGCCGGCATAAACCCTACCGAACCGTCCGTTTTTTAAGCCTGCTTTTGTTACTACATTAATTGCTTTTGTAGAGTTGCCATCGTCAATACCCGTTAACCTTGATTGGTCACTAAGTCTGTCAAAAACCTGAATTTTATCTACCACTTCTGATGGTAAATTTTTTAAAGCGGCAGCTGCATCATCGCCGAAAAAATCTTTACCGTCAATGGTTACTTTTTTTACCGTTTCGCCCTGTGCGGTTACAGTACCGTCTTTTGCAACCGTAATGCCGGGCATTTTTTTAATTAGATCTTCCGTTGTAGCATCTGGGTTTACTTTATATTGGTTTGCACTAAACTGAGATGTATCTCCTTTTACAATTACGGCCGGCGCCCTTGCCATCACTGTTACGGTTGACAAATCTTTATTCTGTCTGTCGAGCATAAAAGTTGATAATGTTCTAACAGTATTTTTTAAGGTGATAAAGGAAATATATTCCTGATAATTTAATGCGCTAATTCTTATGATAAAGCTGTCTGCAGGTAAATTAATAAATGAAAAAGAACCGGTAGTGCCTGTAAGAGTTGTAGAAACTACAGAAGAATCAAGTTGTTTTAACAACGATACGGTTGCAGCCACAACAGGCTTGCTGTCTGTTCTGTCATTTGCATTGCCCTTAATACCTGCATTTTGTGCAAATGCCCCACTTAAAAAAGCTGTAAAAAACAGCGAAAAAACTACAATTGACTTCATAAAAACTTTTCTTTGTACACTTTAGACGATCTATTGGCATTAAAGCATTCGCATACATTTTAATTTGTTTTTGTTAAATAAGGTAAACACAAGTCAGGGTAGCAGTTTTTTCTTTTTTCTCCCTTAAATTGCAATCCTAAAATTTTTGATTTATATGAGCTATAATAAAATAGTATCTGTAACCGGCCTCGGCGGTCTGTATGAGTTGGTATCTTCAAAAGCAGACGGCGGAATTGTTCGCTCACTTGAAGATAAATCCACAAAATTTGTTAGCAACCGTATTCACAGTTTTTCTCATTTGGAAAGTATAGAAATATTTACTGTAAAGGATAATGTAAACCTTGTAGATATTTTTAAGGCTATGAAAGAAAGCAAGGAAACCAAGCCTGATGGCAAGGCAGATACAAAAGCTGTAAAGGCATATTTTGAAAAAGTATACCCTGATATTGATTTTGAAAGGGTATATACCAGCGATATGAAAAAGATGGTAAAATGGTTTGAAATTCTTGATAAAGCAGGTGTAGAAATTAAGCTTACAGAGCATGCTGAAGGGGAAGAGGTTGCTGAAGGCGAAGAAAAACCTGCATTAGTTGCAGAAAAAAAGGTAACAGCAAAAACGGCTACACCAAAAGCAGCAGCGATAAAAAGCGGACCTGCAAAAAAAATAAACAGCCCGAGGAAAATGGCGTAGTAAAACCGCTCCCCCGTTCCCTCTCCAAAGGAGAGGGGTGATTTGGAGATCGATTGTGAAATGTATGCAATTGATACAAATCCCAAAGGGATTCACCGTTAGTTGCCATTGGTGCAACCCATGGATGGTGAAAAAGAAACACTGCTGAATGGCTGAGGGATGGGCAGTAGTAGCTTACGCAAAGCAAAATTTTCATGGTATAATTAATTTTGTTGCGGAACTACTACAGACAGCCGGACAAATGCTGAACAAGGCTAAACAGCACAAAGCCCCAAATTTTTATCTTAATTCTCATATCTCATTTAATCATACTTATTTATGTATACCGCTGATATAAAAAAACTGGAAAGATATTTTCTGCCGAAAGATTTTAAAATAACAAATTGGGCAGCATTAGAGCCTTATTTTAAAATACTTTTAGAAAGAAAAATAACCGATAAAGCCGGGTTGGAAAAATGGTTGCTCGACATGAGTGAATTGGAAGCGGCCGTTAATGAAGATGCTTGCTGGCGACAAATAAAAATGACTTGCGATAATGAGAACAAAGCCTTGGAAGAGGCCTTTAACTTCTTTTGCATGGAAATACAACCACAGGTGCAACCTTACAGCGATGGATTAAATAAAAAATTATTGGCATCGCCTTTTTTGCATGAGCTGGATGGGGAAGTTTACAATACTTATTTAAGAACCACACAAAAAAATGTAGCGCTTTTTAGGGAATCAAACATTCCTATTCAAGCCGAAATTGCTGTGATGCAACAACAGTATGGGCAAATTACAGGGGCCATGATGGTAACAATAAACGACGAAGAATTTACATTGCAGC
>JAYUZL010000283.1:0-7508 GCA_043751875.1 Ferruginibacter sp. | reverse complement strand
TTAAAAATATCTCCTGCTATTTCATTTAGTGCTGATGATAAAAACTGACTTACACTCTGACGTGCAAGGTCATTAAAATCACCACCATTGCCTTTAAAGAAATCACTGCTTTGTTCACTGACAAACCTGTTAAAAAGTAATAAAGAAAATACCTGTTTATTAATAGATGCCGGGTCGCTTCTTATTTGTAATAATTTATTTTCGATAGTTGTACGAAGGTCACCATTCAATAAATTACTTTCTTCCGGTAACTGAATATCAAAATTGATATTCGGTTTACTAAGCGGGCCGGTTAAATAAAGTATAACCCTAAATGGAAGTTTTTGGTTAAATGAATTAGAGAGAGTAGGCGATACATCGGTTACTTCGTTGCTCAATAACTCTTTGGAAGAAGTGAGTGCTGTATACTCTGCTGTAATATTTGCCACAGCATTTAAGGGCGCTCCTGCAAATGTGATGGTGCTTCCTTTTATGAGATTAAACTTGCGTTGCAATATATTATAATGCAGATCATAATAGCCCTTATCAAGTTCATAGACACCGGCTAATACAAGGTTTCCACCGGGATCAACACCTACGTTTAATCTTGCATCTCCCTGCACTTTAATTTCATCTCCTGTTGATGGATCTACTAAAATAGTAAGTGCCGCTTCTTTCGTAAGCTCTACATTAAGATTATAATTTAAAAACTGAGCAAATTCAGAAGCCGGTTTTAATGCCGGTTCAAACCCGGCTTGTGGTGGGTCGATTTTAAAAGTATCAACATCTACAAAACGCACAATGGTTTTACCGTCATTTTTTTCATAACTGGTTTGTGGCAATACAATTTTTACATCACTCTTATCATTCAATAAAATATTACCTTCAATTACCGGCCTTCCAGATGTACCGTTTACAGTAACATTAACATCTACAGCAGCGAATCCGTATAATTCATTGTTGAGGGTTTTCTTTGCATTTACAACTATAAAGTTTTTTGCGTTAATATCTACATTTAAATCATAATCGGTAATACTACGGGAGGTTATATTGCCATCAATCTTTAGTACATGTTTTAAAGAATCTGTTAATGTAAATGCAGGAAACTGTATCTGTGGATATTTGAGAATTATTTTTTGCTTGTCAATAAAATATGGTGTACCAAATTTTGCCAGCGAAAATTTCACCGTATCAAAATTTAGCTGGCCGTTGTATTGCGGATTTGCAAATTGCCCGTTCAGTTTCAAACTTCCTGAAATATTTCCCCGGCTGTTTATTATCTGGTTGGCAGAGAAAGCTTCCAATGTTTTGAAACTTAAAGCTTTTACCTGAAGGTCCGCATCAAACTGTTGGGTAGTACTGTTTAAATAGTAATTTCCCGCTGCGTTAATATCGTTATCCGCACCTTTTAAATTTACGGTTGCGCTGATGTTATTTTCAGATTGTTTTTGGGCTGTTGCCGTGATTGTACCGAGTGGGTGCTGCATAAACTGAACATCTGTCACCGAGGCTGTACCGGTAAAGGATGGAATTGGTTTTTTTAAATCACTCACCGTTGCTTTCATATCTAAAATTCCTGCTAGCAAAACGGTATCCTTGTTTACGATTGAACTGATACTTTTTAAATTGAAGTTATCTATTGAAATGTCAATAGGACTGTCGCCAACCAACTGCTTGCTTCTAATATCAATTTTTGCTGTATCGCTGCTTATTACAAAATTGTTTACAACGATGCCGGCAGGGCCGTAAGAAATATAATTATCAGGAGCAACCCGCCATTTTTCATAATTAAGAATAAGGCTATCCTGCATGCGCAGCGTATAGTTTTCGTTTTTCACAAATGCAGTACCCGATAAGCCAAACCAATTTCTGTTACTCACATCTTTTGTGAGTGCATTTAAAGAAACGCTGTCTCTTGCAGCGCCACCATTTATACTTGTAGCATACAAGATATTGGTACCTGTATTAAGTGTATCAAATTTTGCTTCGTAATTTATTTTTCCATTTTTTGAATTAATGTTTGCAACTGAATTTGCAATTATATTTTTGCCATAAACCACATGACCGGCTGCGGCATTAAAATTTAGCGCACTGTCGGTTTCAGCAGATGAATAACTTCCTTTAAAAATTACATTATCAAAACCTGTAAGACCCGGAACAAGCGTTGTAATTATGGGCGATTTGCTTATGGTTCCTTTAATGGCAAACTGTTGTTGCGGTATTGTTTTATTAACCGGCACATAACCGGGAATTTTATAATAACCATTTACATATTGCATTAAAGACTGCGCTATCAAATCATAATCAAATGCACCACCGGCATGTACATCTGCAAACGGCGCTTTTAATATGATGGAGTCAATTCCATTTAAGGAAGTTGCGATAAGTGAAGTACTGTCAATATAAAAAACCTTTTGTGCTGTCTGAAGTCTCACACTATCTAACAGCAAACTTGCCTGAAGGTTTCTTGGCTGTAAATTGACAGCATCTACCAATGCCCTTAAAGAAAAATTGATGGTATCTTTTGTAAAATTTAATTTATTAAGCATAGCCGTATCAACATCAATTGTTCCTTTTAAGGTTGGATACTTATTGCGCACATTTGCAACAATATCATACCTTAACCTGAGGCTGCTGTCATTAATATTTCCAATACTTTTTATAAGTCCGTTTTCAAAATCTGCATTTATAATTGCATTGCGGTAATTGTATTTATTGTATTGTAAGGAAGCCACATTTGCTTTTATGGCTGAGTTCATTGTGAGGTAATTAAAACCGGTTCCCTTTGCTGTAAAAGCTCCTGCCACATTACCAATGATAGAGTCCTGCTTTATTAGTTTACCAATTGCAAAACCGGGCGTAGTTACAAAAAGATCATATTTTACCTTATCAGAATTTTTAATATTTTTCAGATAACCCTTTACCGTTAATGGACCATAACTTGATCTGGCTTTAAGATCAATATCCACATTTTCTGTATTGCCGCTAAACTTACCCGCTGCTGATATTTGTTGCGGTAAATTTATTTGCGCCAAGGCCGCCGGCGGAATAAAACCTTCTATTAATGATTTGTTGAAAGCTACGTTGGTAAAAGCAAGGTCATATTTTATATTCTTAGGATCGCTGATATTGGTAAGATTTATTTTACCGGCAAAAGCCAGGTCTTTTGCGGTTGCACTAACATTAGCAGCAATGCTGTTTTTATTGCCTGAAATTCTTCCCCGTACATTTATTAAAGCAGGTAACGATGCAAGTTGCGCCTGGTTTGCAGGTGGTACAAACCTCATTAAATCTTTCTTATAAATATTGCTTTGAAGAATATTAAGGTCAAAAGAAAATCTTTTGGGATCTGTAATATTAAAGAGTGTTCCGTTGGCACTGATTTTTGATCCGGAAAGGCCTACCATTTGCAGATAGGGCAAATACAGCCTTTGTAAATTTCCCCGCAATTCAGTATTTACATTTAAAGTTTGGTTGGCAAACTGTGCTTTTGGTAAAGAAGAATTTAAAGAGGGCAACAATAAATAAAGATCATTAAATGCTATTATTGAATTATTAAACGTTGCGGTAATAAGCGAACTTTGCGGTGTTTTGGTAATGGCAGCAATGCTGTCGTATGTAAGTTTAAAAGAATTTTGAATAAGTGAACGGAGTGTTTTTACATAAAGTTCTGTGGCAGAAAATAGACTATCTGTAAACATAAAATTTACGTGAGTCGTATCTAACACAAAACCACTTTTATCACTGAAAGCAAATTGCGAAACTTTCCCTTTTGTTGAATCCGTTGAAAAACGAAACCCTTCTATACCGGCTTTTATATTCTTTGCATCCAAATGAGCAAAATCCAAACCGGGTGCAGCCGACTTGTTTACATCATCATATTTTAAATTACTATTGTTGATATTTAAATGGGCTGCAGCATAAACCCATGGATTCGGTTCAGTATTTACATTTTGCGGCAATACTTTTTTTTGCTTCGCCGACGAAAAAACAATGCTGGCGCTGTCCAGAATTAAACTGTCTGCAAGTCCTTTAGATTGCTCGATGCTGTAAAAAATACTGTTGCCTGCGAGCGTGCCAATTTTATTGGCATAATACATTCCGGATATTTTATTATCTATTTCTACATTTATATCTTTTAGATTTACATGGCTGCCGGAAATTAGGAATTTGTAAGGTGAATTTGTAAGGGTATCAACCGGTAATTTACTGTCAATACTTGTTACAACTTCCTTGTAAGTTTTCATGTAAAATTTAACGCCATTTGCAGTTAAATTATCAATACCAAAATTGAGTCTGTCGGGCTGAAATTTAGTGGTAGTTAAATCAAGGTTTTTTATGAATGCATTAAAATTACTCCCTGCATATTTATCCTGTAATTTAAAACCTACGTTTTCGAAAATCAGTTGCTTAAGTGTAAGTTTTAATTCTGCAGTATCCTTGTTTTTTGTGGTTGCTTTATTTCCTGTAAAAGCATTTACTAAAAACTGATAATTAAAAGCTGTATCCTTTTCAGCTCTGTTAACATTGATAATAATATTTTTAAAAAAAACTTTTTTTATGTCTGTATTTCCCTGTAATAATTTTATCATATCAAGATCAACTGAAAGCTCTTCACCAAACAATAAAGTATCTTTTTGCTGATCCTCTATGAAAACATTTTTAATTTTGAGCCACTTAGGTAAAGCGTAATCAATGGAGCCAATGGCAACATTTGTGTGGAGTTTATTTTCAAGATATTTTACTACTTGGTTTCTCACAGTTCTTTTTCCTGCATTGGTATTTATAAATCCAAAAAGTACGATCACCAAAATACAGACAGCAACAAAAATCCACAAAATTATTTTCGTGGATTTTATTAATATATTTTTGGTATTTGCCATTCAGTTAAAAGAGGGTTCAAAAAAACTGCCTTTTCAGGCGTACAATTCTTTGCCCTATATGAAATTTGTATGCCCACCTTTTTTAAGTGTAAAAAAGTGTCATATAGTAAGGCAAAAGTAGTATATTAATATTGTTGGGGAAAAATGTTCCCAGCTTTACGCATTCAGTTTTTTTAAACAATTTTCAATATTGGTTGCTGCGCCCAAAACTCCTTTAAAAATAGCCTCTCGTTTAGCTATAATTTTGGCTGAGTTAAATATGGAAAACTGCTTTGGATTTAATCCTTTTTTTACCTCTTTCCAGTGTAAAGGCATGGATACAGTTGCACCATTTTTTGGTCGTAAAGAATAAACAGATGAGATGGTTTGACCACTTCTATTCTGCAGATAATCCAGATATATTTTTTTATTGCCACGCTTCTTTAAATTTCTTTCCAGTGTTGTAAAATCTGGTATCATTTCATTCACAATTATACACAATAAATGCGCAAAGTTTTTCACTTGTTCATAATCATATTTCTTTTTCATTGGCACATAAATATGCAAACCTGTAGAGCCGGAGGTTTTACAAAAACTTTTTGCACCTGCCTTATCTAAAACTTTTTTAAATGTATTGGCTGTTTCAATAACCTGGTCAAAATTATTTTTTTCAGATGGGTCAATATCTATGATCATATAATCTGGTTTGTCAGGATTATTAATGGTAGAATGCCACGGATTCAATTCTATACAACCAAGATTATTGAGGTAAGCAAGTGTTGCTTTATCGTTGCAGATTATGTAGTCTATTTCTTTTTTTGAAGACTCAGAATAGACAGCAAATGATTTGATAAAACCAGGTGCATTTTCACCCGCATCTTTATGAAAAAACCCTGCATCAGCTATACCGCCCGGATTTCGTTTTAAGGACTCCGGGCGATCTTTTAAATAAGGTAAAATATAAGCAGCAATGGACTGGTAATATTCAGCAACCATTTTTTTAGTAACCCTGTCTTTTGGAAAATATATTTTATCGGGATGTGTAATTGCAACAGAAATTTTACCCGCTTTTATTAAAAAACTTTCATCGTTTTTTGATGCCTTTGTTTTTACAGTTTGCCCCGTTGCTTTATTTTTTAAGGTCGTTTTTTTGATTGGTTTCTGCTCTTCCATATTTGTTTGTTTTACATTTTTATCATTTCTGATTCTTAAAAAAACCGGATGACGCAATTTTTCGTCTTTGGTCCATTCAATAAATTTTACTTCGCAAACAATTGTAGGTTTTACCCAGGTAACTTTATTATTTGTAATTACTTTTTCTGCAAAAGGAGAAATATTTTGCACGAGCGGTTGTAATAAATTATAAATTGTTTTTAATTTCTCATCATCATAACCGATTCCAGCGTGCCCTGCGTGCAGTAGTTTTTTATCTTTCATTATTCCTAAAACCAGCGAACCAAAATATTTTCTGCTGCCGGTTGGCGCTGTATAACCACAAATAATTACATCTGCCGTTTTATGGTTTTTTATTTTTAACCATTCATTGCTTCTCTTTCCTACATAATATTCACTGTCGGCTTTTTTAGCCATAATTCCTTCCAGATTATTTTGTACAGCTGCCGCAAAAAAAGCTATGCCTTTTTCAAATATGTGGTCAGAATATTTTATCACTTCATTTTTAGGCAACAATGATTTCAATAATTCCTTTCTGTCAGATAGGGGTAAATGTGTGAGGTCTTTTCCATCGAGAGAAAGTAAATCAAATACATAATAACAAAGGGGGGAACCTGTATTATCCTCGTAATGCTGTATTTTTTGAAAATCAGGAAATCCTTTTTCATTCAGCACAACAATTTCGCCATCGAGCACCGCATTGTGTTTTATACTTTTTAGTGCCGTTATTATTACAGGATAATTTTTAGAAAAATCGTTTCCGTTACGGGAATATAGTTGTATTGCTTTTGAAGATATTTCTGCAATGGCACGGTAACCATCCCATTTTATTTCGTAAAGCCACTCAGCACTGTCAAATGCTTTATCAGTTTCTTTCGCCAACATTGGCTTTACAGGGTTATTTATTTTTTGTGGGTTTGCTCTTAAGCTGTAACGGACTTTTTTTTTACCTGTTTCTTTACTTTTTCAGCAAGTACTTTATTGATGGGAGAGTTTTTCAGCGTTTCTTTTTCGCTGTCATACACATCATCTGTGGCAAATTTATCGTTGTGTTTTATAAGCAACCAGGCATTGTCTTTATCGCCTGCTCTGTTTTTTATTTTCACAAGCACAAATTCACCTTTTAATTTTTTACCTTTTAATATAAATTTTAAATTCCCGGCTTTTAATCCTGCTCTTAGCAATTTTTCATTATCAGCATCTTTATCGTCCGTAAGCGCTGTGTAAGTTCCTTTATCCCAAATTTCTACAATGCCTGCACCATAATTTCCTTCTGGTATTATTCCTTTAAAATCTTTGTAATCATATGGATGGTCTTCTACCATCATGGCAAGTCTTTTATCAGAGTGGTTTAAGGATGGACCTTTTGGAACGGCCCAGCTTTTTAAAACGCCATTCATCTCCAGCCTAAAATCGTAATGCAAATGGCTCGCTTTGTGGCGCTGCACCACAAAAGATAACTGTTCATTCCCTTTTTTTACAGCCGAATCCGGC
>JAYUZL010000282.1:0-7296 GCA_043751875.1 Ferruginibacter sp. | reverse complement strand
AGCCAGTCTTTAAACGATAAATGGTTAAGCGATTTTGTACAGGCAAAAGGTAAAAAACCTGTTGTGATTGTAGGTTTTGTTACAAACAAAAGCCATGAGCATATTGAAGCCGAAACTTTTATGGCAGATCTTGAGCGTTCATTTATTACAACATCAAAAGTGGCACTTGTGCAGAGTGGAAAAAAGCGAGAAGAGTTGCGATCTGAAAAAGCAGACCAGCAAACAAATTCATCTGCGAGCACAATGAAAAAGTTTGGGTTGGAAAAAGGCGCTGACTATATTTTAGAGGGCTCTATCAATTCAATTGTTGATTCTTACAAAAGAAGGAAAACGGTTACCTACCAGATAAATCTTGAGCTTACAAATATTCAAACCAATGAAGTTGTTTGGATAGGTGATAAAAAAATAGCCAAGTACGTAAAAAATTAATTTACTACATCAGTCTTTTCTTTTTCTCTTAAAACATTACTGATGAAAACGACTATAAAACGGGCATGGACAGTATGGCTGTTTGTGCCCTTTATTTTTGGATGCAGCAGCTATAACAAATCGTTGACATCCTATTATGCAAATGTAAAAGAGCATAATTATGATAAGGCTTTGCGAAGCCTAGATAAAATCCGTCTCATCAAAAAAAATAGAAATGCATTGCTCTACAATATGGAAATGGGGAAACTGTATTTTTTAAAAAATGATGCTGAAAAAAGTAATTTGTATTTAAACCGTGCAGATGCAATGGTGGAAAGCAATAATAAATCGCTAAAGGATATTGCAATAGCAAACCTTTTAACCCCCATGCAGCAAACTTATAGAGGCGAAGATTTTGAACAGTTTATGTTGCATTATTACAAAGCTTTAAATTATGCTGCGCTTGGGCAAATGGAAGATGCAGTGGTGGAAGCGAGGCGCATTACACTATCTACAAATACGCAAAATGATAAATTTGCTAACAAGGAAAACCGTTACAGTAAAGATGCATTTGCTTTAAATCTGCAGGGAATGATCTATGAAATGGCAGGAGATGTAAACAATGCTTTTATTGCCTACAGGAATGCGGCCGATGTTTATTTAAAAGCTGCAAATAATTATTATGGTGTGAAAATGCCAAAGCAGTTGCAGTTTGATTTATTGCGTACAGCAACATTTATGGGTTTTACCGCAGAAATACAACGTTATGAAAAATTATTTAATGCAGGATATGTAAATAACAAACCTGCAAGAAATGAATTGATCCTTTTTATAGAGGAAGGGACAGTACCGGTAAAGGAAGAAAAAAACTTTATACTTACTGCCAGCGCAAATGGTATAAACAGTTTCAACTATATAGATGCAAATGGGCTGAATGCAAACTTTAATTTCAATGCAAATGCTTATGGAATTAATGAAGATAAACTTACATCTTTGCGTGCATTCAGGTTATCACTGCCTGCATACAGGTTGCAGTATTCGCAACAGGCCGGTATTACAGTAAATGTAAATGGATCGCAATACATACCCCAGCTTGCACAAAATTTAAACAGCATAGCGGTAAATATTTTAAAAGAACGTTTTGTTACAGAAATGGCGAATGCACTTGCCAGGCAACTAACTAAAAAATTGGTAGAAAAGGGCACACAATCCATTGCAGAAAGTATTGCAAAAACTACCATTAAAAAAGAAAGCCCAGATACTTCAGTTAGTGGAAAAGAAAAGCAAAAAAGAGTAAATGAACAACGAGCGGAAGCAGCAGGTGAAGTGGCGGGTTTTGTAATGAATATGTTCAATACTGTGACAGAAAAGGCTGATACCCGCAACTGGCAGAGCCTCCCTGCATTTGTAAGTTATGTGCGTGTACCTTTGAATGAGGGAGAAAATACGATTTCAGTTTCTTATAATGGGCAACCTGTTACATTGAAAGTAAATGGTAAGCCGGGCCTGCAAATGAAAAGCGTGGTGCTTAACTAAACAAATACATTTACATCTTTATTCGTAAAAAAATTACTGCATATTTATATTTATTTCCATTGTTTTGCCAGACCTTTATCAGCATAACATCGTAATATAAAATATTTTAGCTTGTATGCCCATTCTTATTTTCTTTTTGCTCCACTGGTTTCTTTCTCTTTTTTGTCAGACTTTTTTTCTGCATCGTTACGCTTCTCATAAAATGTTTACGATGAACAAATTTTGGGAACGTTTTTTTTATGCGTTTACCGTGTTAGTGCAGGGGTCTTCTTTTTTAAATCCCCGTGCATATGCTATTATGCATCGCATGCACCATGCTTACAGCGATACAGAGAAAGATCCTCATTCCCCCCATTTTTTTAAAGATGTATGGGAGATGACGATGCACACAAAAGATATTTATATAAACTATGCTAAGTTTAATGTAGAGCCCGAAAAAGCCTTTAGAGGAAATTATCCTGAGTGGAAATTGCTGGATAGGATTAGTAATATGTGGGGTGTGAGAATTGGATTTGGTGTATTATATTTCCTATTTTACTTGCAGTTCGCAACTTCGTGGTGGATGTTTGCTTTGCTACCCGTTCATTTTTTTATGGGACCAATACACGGTGCAATTGTAAACTGGTGCGGTCATAAATATGGGTACAGTAATTATGATAACAACGATAAAAGTAAAAACTCTTTACCGTTAGATTTTTTATTGATGGGTGAACTTTTTCAAAACAACCACCATAAAAGTCCTAACAGTATAAACTTTGCAAAAAAATGGTTTGAATTTGATCCTACTTATCCGGTTATTTTATTGTTTCATAAATTGAGGGTTATAAAAATAAGGAGAGAAATTTAAAATCATTTTCTTTTAAAGACAGTATCATATCTTCATAATGCCCATCTGTATTAATCAGATGGGCATTCATTATTAAGGACTAAAAAATGGGTTTAAAATTAATTATAGCTGTTATACTGCTGTTACTTTCACTGCTGGTTTTGTTTCCTGCTCCGGCAAATTTTTTATGGCTGGTTGCAGTAGCTGTTACAAACTTTCCTTATGTTTTAATGTTGTTTGCTGCCATATCTTTTTACTTGGGTACAAGAGCAACTAAATACCATTGGCTAATAATGATCATCAGCCTAACAGCATTTATAATTTATTCATTGCCTGTGGTTGAAGCGTATCGTCAGAAAAAAGATGTTCCTCTTGCTATGAGAAATATTTTTCCTGTAAAAAATGAAAATAGTTTTCCAGCTGTTTTTAGCTTTTTTAAAATGTTTTCAGCTAATGTAAACGTACTGTATAAAACATTTATTTATAAAAATAAAGATGGTAAAGATTTGGCTGCTGACTTTTATCCATCATCGATAAAAGTAAAATCGCCTCTTGTAATTGTTATACATGGCGGCTCTTGGCAGGGTGGTGATAGTAAGCAACTGCCAGAGTTGAACAGTTATCTTGCACAAAAAGGGTTTAATGTTGCTGCTATTAATTACAGGTTAGCGCCTGCTTACAAAGCTCCATCGCCGGTGGAAGATACCCGAGATGTAATTAATTATTTTATCAGTCACGCTGAAGAATTAAATATTGATACAAATAATATTGTGTTACTTGGGCGCTCAGCCGGAGCGCAGATTGCATTGAATGCGGCATACGATTTTAAACTACCAAATATAAAGGGTGTGGTAAGTTATTACGGCCCTGCCGATATGGTATGGGGCGGGCAGGTAAAAGTGAGTAAACTTGTGTTGAATACAGATTTAATTTACAATAATTATTTCGGCGGAACTTATAAAGAAGTGCCTCAAAAATTTGTTGAAAGTTCAGGGTTTGAAAGTGCGAATAAATCTTCTCCGCCAACTTTAATAATTCATGGTACTATAGATCCGCTTGTTTCTTATAACCATGCTTTGCATTTACAAAAAAAATTGAACGGTTTAAAAATACCTAACTATTTTTTGCAATTACCCTTTGCAACGCATGGCTGCGATTATAGCTTAAGAGGCCCCGCAGGACAGGTTTGTACTTATTCTGTGGAAAGGTTTATAAAGTCGGTTACGGGTCGATGAGTTTTCTCTTACTGTTTTTATTTTTTATTGCCGGTCGTAATTTTCCAAACTTATGGCATAAACTTACCGTATAAAAGCTGTTAATCGGATTTACATTAACATAGAAATCTAATAATATGGCATAAAATTTTGTAGGTATCCAACATGTTTGAAATGATATTGGAATACTAACAGTTGATTTTTTAATTCTTTAATAGGTATAATAGCCAAAAAGCCAACTACCTTCTTTGGAAATAAATGCGCCCTGTTCTTCAGAATTTATAAACCCCAATCCTGCACTAATACTACAAAAAAATTATTTGTAGATAATACCCTACCAAACATTACTTCTATAAAGGATATATTGTTGTTGACATTTGAATAATTAAAAATTTTAATTTCTCCGAAAGCAGTTGTACCTGGGGCATACAAATTTTTTCTCTCTGTATTGCTGCCCTAAAAGTACCTCCGACACCACTCTGTGATTCAGCATGAGGATAACCTTTACCTAAATCCCCACCCATTGTAATCCTATAATAAGTGATAGGTTTTATTGTAGACGAATCCTGTGATATTCCTTTCATAAAACAAAAGCAAAAGCAGATTGTAAGTATATAAAAGTGTCGAGAAAAAGATTGTCCGTATATCATAGCCTAGATTTATAAACCAAATCTAAAGCCGTTTGTAAAACATCCTGTTGACATTTGTCACTAAAACTAAAAACTCAAAAACTATTTTTTACTGAGCTTGCTTCTGGTTCGGCTTAGCGTTTCGGGAGCTATGTTGAGGAAGGAGGCGATGTATTTTTGAGGAATGTCTTTTAAATAATCAGCATAGTTTTCCAGAAAGAAATTGTATTTGGCTGCAGCATCGTGCTTGCGCAGCATATAAAGCCGCTGCTCCTGTTTGTAAAAGTATTGTTCTGTTATGAGCCTTGTATGGTAATTAAAGTCCAGGAATTTTTTGTAAATATCCTGTAAGTCACTAAACGATAATTTTGCTACAACACAGTCTGCCAGGGTTTCTATCGATTCTGTTGCCGGGGTTTGTGTAAAGAAGCTCCCCGGAGAAATTACAATGTGCCCGGTATACATGATGCGGGAAGTAACGTCTTTGTCTCCAATATTATGATAGGATCTTAAAAGTCCGTCACAAAGAAACCAAAGATTTTTACATATGTCTTTTTCGTGCAACAATACTTTTCCTTTCTTTACGTCTTCAATTTTAAATCGTTCAATAAGTGAAAGCTCCAGTTTTTTGCTGATAGGTTGTATATCATTTAGCAATTGTATTAAAGTACCAAGTAAAGCATGGTTGTTTTGCAAACAGTTGTTTTATTTTAAAGCTACTTAATTCTACTTTACTAAAATTTTTATTCTAAAGTAAATGCACTAAAAAAGCCACCATTCGGTAGCTTTTAAAATATTTTTATAGTTTTATTTCATCTTCCCCATCATCAAAAAACCTAAATTCTGTAAGGCTGTAGTTTGAGTTGGAAACTACTTTTACTTTTTGTTTATACTTCCAGCTCCACTTCATGCGGCGGCTGGGGAAGCCAGACGTTAAGTATGTATACACAATTGGGTGAACCTGTATTGTAAGGGCTTTGTGTTTTTGTGAAATAAGATAATTAAGATTTTTAGCTATTTCATCTTCTAAAATTAATGAAGAAGAAATTTTACCTGTACCATTACAACTGGGGCAAACCTCACTTGTATTTATATTCATTTCTGGCTTCATGCGTTGGCGTGTAACCTGCATAAGTCCAAATTTAGAAATAGGTAATACAGCATGTTTAGCCCTATCGTGCAGCATAAAACCTTCCATTTCATCAGAAAGTTTTTTCTTGTTTTCCAGCAATTTCATGTCTATAAAATCAATAACTATTATCCCGCCAAGGTCTCTTAAACGAAGTTGTCTTGCAATTTCAGCTGCTGCTTCCAGGTTTGTTTCAAATGCATTTTGCTCCTGGTTGTTGCTCACACTTTTATAACCACTGTTTACATCTATTACGTGCAACGCTTCTGTATGTTCAATAA
This sequence comes from Ferruginibacter sp., assembly GCA_043751875.1. GTDB lineage: Bacteria > Bacteroidota > Bacteroidia > Chitinophagales > Chitinophagaceae > Ferruginibacter. The sequence goes on along the minus strand of JAYUZL010000282.1, from coordinate 1,273 downwards.
TAAGGTAAGCACCACTGGGCAGATTTACCGTTCTGCCAAAAGCAGCTTTTACCTGCTTTGTAATACCATACTGGTCAAAAATGGGTAAGCTACTGTTATAATGCGCTATTATATCGGCCTTTTGTGGGGCAATGCGCTGAATATAATTTTTTGTATCAGTAAAGATTTCTTTGTCGTTAACAATGATTTTATTAAAATCTTCGTTTAACAGATCCCTAAGCATACTGTTTGTTTTACCCTGCTCACTTAATATTTTTTGTGGAGGTACAGCACCTTTTAATGTTTTTTGAATTCCTTTCCAGGTAGCTTCAAGGGCTAAAAGATCTTCGTGAAGCTCAGCAGCAGGCATTCCTTCTGCAGCCGTACGAACAATAACACCCAAGTTAAAAGGTTTTATCGCTTCTATTATTTTTTGTAACCGCTTACGTTCATCAGATGAATGTATTTTTCGGGAAACCGCTACAATATTCGTAAAGGGAGTAACAACCACATACCTTCCAGGTAAAGAAATTTCGCAGGTAAGTCTTGGACCTTTCTGTGCAATTGGTTCTTTTAGTATTTGTACCAGTACGTTAGGTTTGCCATTGAGTACTTCTGTAATTTTACCTGTTTTTATAATTTCAGGTTCTACTTTAAATTTACCGAAATCAAACCCGTTTTCATCATGCTCATTTATGGCAAGATGAGTAAATTTTAATAACGAACGTACGTATGGACTTAAATCTGTATAATGAAGAAAGGCATCTTTTTCAAAGCCAACCTCTACAAATGCGGCATTAAGGCCAGGAATTAATTTTTTAACTTTTCCCAGATATATATCACCTGCTGCAAAACTGGCGTCAGCGAGCTGGTTGTGCAGTTCTACAAGGATTTTATCTTCGAGTAGGGCAATCTCTGTTCCCTGATCAGAAGTATTAATAATAAGCTCTTTTGTCAAAGTGTAAAAGTTTTCAAGATATTACACGCTTAAGGCATTTATTAAACAGCATAACGTTTTATCAATTTAATAACAGCTAACATTTTGTAACAAATAATTCAAACAATAGTTTTACGCTGCCAAAATTTTTACCAGAGGTACATATAAACTACACTAAACAACCGTTTTAAATACAGTTATTTAGTGTAAACATAGTTTATACGGAATGAGCATTCCGCTGACAATCATTAGAAAAACTACTTCTTCTTATGACGGTTTTTTCTTAAACGTTTTTTACGCTTGTGAGTAGCTATTTTATGACGTTTTCTCTTTTTACCACAAGGCATAATTGATCTT
>JAYUZL010000281.1:0-31618 GCA_043751875.1 Ferruginibacter sp. | reverse complement strand
GCTACCGGTGCAACAGGTAACACCGGTGCAACAGGAATTCAAGGTAATACAGGTGCAACAGGAGTACAAGGTATCCAAGGTGTAACAGGAAATACAGGCACAACAGGAAGTACAGGTGTAACAGGTGCTCAAGGTGTCACAGGTGCAACAGGTGTTCAAGGTAATACAGGCGCAACAGGAGCTACCGGAAATAATGGAACCAATGGTACAAACGGAACCAACGGCTCGAATGGAGCAACCGGCGCCACAGGTACTACAGGTGTTCAAGGTAATACAGGAGCAACCGGTGTAACAGGAAATACAGGAAATACAGGCGCAACAGGAATTCAAGGTAATACTGGTGCAACAGGAGTACAAGGTATCCAAGGTGTAACAGGAAATACAGGCGCAACAGGAAGTACAGGTGTAACAGGTGCAACTGGAGCAACAGGTACTGCAGGCACAAACGGAACTAATGGTACAAATGGCTCAACAGGTGCACAAGGCATTCAGGGTCAAACAGGAGCAACAGGTGTTCAGGGTAATACAGGAGCAACCGGTGTAACAGGAGCAACGGGTGTAACAGGTGACAAAGGAGATGCAGGTGCTCAAGGTGCTAAAGGAGATACAGGTGCGCAAGGTGTAACAGGTGCACAAGGTGTAACAGGTGCACAAGGTGTAACAGGTGCTCAAGGTGTAACAGGTGACAAAGGTGTAACAGGAGCCACAGGCGCAACCGGTACAAATGGAACCAACGGAACCAATGGTGCAACAGGAGTCACAGGCGCAAACGGCGCAACCGGTACTAATGGTACAACCGGAACCAATGGTGCAACAGGTGCAACCGGCGCGACCGGCGCGACAGGTACCGCTGGAACAAATGGTTCTAACGGAGCTACAGGTGCAACTGGAGCAACAGGTACTGCAGGCACAAACGGAACTAATGGTGCAACTGGAGCAACAGGTACTGCAGGCACAAACGGAACTAATGGTACAAATGGCTCAACAGGTGCTACAGGTGCAACAGGCGCAACTGGTCAAACAGGTGCACAAGGCATTCAGGGTCAAACTGGAGCAACAGGTGTTCAAGGTAATACAGGAGCTACAGGTGCAACAGGCGCAACTGGTCAAACAGGTGCACAAGGCATTCAGGGTCAAACAGGAGCAACGGGTGTTACAGGAGCAACGGGTGTAACAGGTGCTACAGGTGTTCAAGGTAATACAGGGGCAACCGGAGCAACAGGCAATACAGGAGCCCAAGGTGTTCAGGGTAATATAGGAGCAACCGGAGCTACAGGGGCTAGTACGGCAACCGTAACTATAGGTACAACTACGACTGGGGCACCTAATTCAAGTGCATTAGTAACTAATACTGGTACAAGTACAGCGGCAACGCTCAATTTTACTATACCACAAGGATTAACAGGTGCAACAGGAGCAACTGGTAACTCAGGAGCAACAGGAGCCACCGGCGCAACAGGGGTTACCGGGGCAACTGGAGGAACAGGTAATAATGGTACAAATGGTGCAGGTGCAGATAAAGTATCTTTCTTTGCTGCAGCCTCTGTAGCAACTACGGGCGGCACTACGGCTTCGACTGTAACGTTTGGTACGCAAGTTGGAGCAAGTGATTATAATGATAAAGGTTCCTATTCTATGACGGGTTATTCTGCAACTACAAATACTTATACTGTGCCAACTGCAACCGGAGCATTTTATATCTATAATCTTACAGCTCATGTTACAGCAACTTTGTCAAGTGATCAGAGCTTCACAATTAGAATAATAGACAATAGCAATAGAATCATTGGAACTTCCACAATTTATAATACAAAAGCTGGTGGGGGGGTAGCTGGTAATTTTACAACGGAAGTTAATGCAAGGGTGGTGGCTAACTCAGGTGTTTCATATCGCGTTGAAATTTCCACAAGCACGGTGACAGTTCTAACTGTAGTTTCTAACAACAGTACTTATTTTACAGGTAATTTACTTTATGCGAGATAAATTTAAGAATATGATTAAATACAGCTTATACTTTTTCATTGCTATACTTATTCTGTCAATGAATCTATGCGCTCAAACGTTAAGTCCTAGCGTTTTGGCAACTACAGGGGGCTCATCATCGGGCAATGAATTAAGCTGGACTGTAGGTGAAACTTTTACTGAAACTTTCACAGGTGGGAGTAATATTTTAACCCAGGGATTTCAACAACCTGAGTTACAATTAAACATGGGATCAGTTCCTACTGACCTATGTGCCGGCGCACAATTTAGTATTCCCTATACTGCCTGTGGCATCATAAGAACTTCAAATGTTTTTTCAGCGGTTCTATCAGATAAATACGGAAATTTCGATACTGCATCCGTAATAGGTTCCGTGACTTCAAATATTAGTGGAATTATCAATGCCACAATTCCAAATTCTATCGCATCAGGATCACAATATCGTATCAGGGTGGTAAGTTCAAGCCCAGTCTTTAGCAGTAATGACAATGGAACGAGGATAAAAATAAATTCAACTCCATGTTATCAATATTTGAAAGCAACACCAACCCAAAGTGCATCCAGTATAGATAACCTTGTTGTGACTGTTATGCCTAATCCAAGCTCTACTAATTTCCGTTTAAATATACAGGGGAATGGTTCAGCACCGGTTAATGTTCGTATAACTGACGTAACAGGTCGTGTATTTGAAACCCAAAATAAACAGGTATTTAAACTCACAAATATTACTGTTACATTGGGAGATAATTATAAACCAGGTACTTACTTTGCTGAGGTAACTCAGGGAACAAATAGAAGGATAGTTACTTTGATAAAATTATAAATGGGTATAGTTTTAAACTATTTATGCAAAGCTGGCGCAATTGCGCCAGCTTTTTTGTTTCACCATCGTTAATGTACTAAAATACAAAACTTGGTCAGAGGATTATGACTTCAATATGAGTGGTACTATTAATGCGCCATAATTTCTACACCTTTAGCATCTTAACTAAATGTAGCAACAGTAAGGAATACCAGCCCGGCTTGGTGGTATCAAGCTCATATTATGGGGCAAATAGCAAGGGAACTTTGGTTCATAATACATCAACCCATAACTATTGAAACGTAAACAATAAAGTATTTGGCCAGTTGAGGGATCGTTATAACGCTCTTACCTTGCCTGTGAAATTTTGGGAATAAATCACATGTACCAATATTACAAATCTGTAACACTTAATCATTATATGGTGTGAAAGCAGGTTAATTATTTAAAATCGATGTAATTAAATTACCTGAAAGAGGGTCTTTATAATTTGCAAAGAGTGATGTAACATCTCCTTGAGATAAGGCACAATTAAAAATATTTATATCATCAAGCACACCATTATAGGGATACCAAATAGTATTACCGCCCCACATTCTGCCAAAATATAGATCACCTATATTAGCTAAAGTGAAATTGGCTGAACGTATGATCTTTTGTTTTCTAAGTTGACCATTCAGATACATTTTCCATACATTATTATCAATTACCATAACACAATGAACCCATTCGCATTTGTTAAAACATGACACTGTAGTATCTTCTGCAAAATTGGGCGTAAAACCGCTCGTATTCGTATTGTCTAAATTGATATGAAGTAAATTATTTGAGTCAGTTGAAGTCATACTCCAAAAACCGGGATCGGCTGCAATACCATCTCCGGCTTTACTGAACAAAACAAAATAACCATTGGGCACATAGCTTCCGTAACCATTCATCCCATCAAATGAACATTGCTTAAACCATAAGGATACAGAAAGTTTGTTGGTAAAACTTAACGAAGGGCTGTTTCGTACTTTAATCCAGTTTGGGTTATAATATCCTCCAAACTGGTAAGCACTGTTTGGGTTTCCAAATCTATCTGCTGTAAGCACGGGATTTGCTCTTGCGCCGGCTAATATTCCATTATTATTATGGCCGCTAACATCATTTGCATTGCCATTGAATGGAAAACTTGCCACCGGCAGGCATTGTGAAAATACCGTGAAATTGAAAGCCGTAAAAACTAATAGAAATATTTTAAATTTCATACTAATAAACGAAAAGATTTTGTCCATCTTTATCATTTGTAAATTACAATTAAAATTAATTTTTACCAAACTATTATTGAGCGGGTTAAGTACCTTACAGACAAGCATTGGACGCATGTCTACCTAATTAAAATAACTAAACCTTTCATTATATCTTTATTGGAGTTATTCAGCATTATAACCTCACAATACCAAACATAAGTTCCCCGTTCCTGGCGTATACCTTTAAAATTTCCATCCCAGCCCTTTGTGTAATCTTTTGTTTCAAAAACTTTTTCACCCAAACGATTGTAAACTAAAAACCTGTAGTCAATAAAATGTTCCGTAAGAATCGGTTTAAAAACATCATTAGTGCCATCATTATTGGGTGTAAATGCATTAGGGATAAAAAAGCCACACAGCTTGTTGGTAACAGTAATTGTATCAGAGCTTATGCAACCATACTGATCTTGTACCTGCACCCAATATTTGCCGGATTGAGTTATTTTAATGTTTTTTATAGTATCGCCATTACTCCATAAATAATGTGAAAAAGTATTATCCGGCTTTAAGATAATAAAGTCAGAAGGACAGAAACTTGTATCTTTTCCCAAATTTACGGTGGGAGGAATATTAATTTTAATACTGTTGGAAGTAGCCGTAGGTGAAGTAGTGCATGACAAGTTGCTGGTCATTATGCACATCACAACATCCCCATTTACTAAAGTATTATTCAAATAGGTTGGGCTGTTTAAACCCACACTCTTGTTATTGAGTTTCCATTTATAGGAAGCTGTTGTGCTTCCATTTGTTGGGGATGCTGTGAAGGTTAAATTGGTACCTGTACACATAGTACTTGGTGAAGCTGAAATACTTACTGAGGGTGTTACTAATTGAGTAGCATCTAATTTTACGGTGGTGTCTGTTGTTGTACACGGCGATTTAACGCTGATTTTATAATTACCAAGTGAAAGGTTGCTGAAGATATTTGAGTTTTGATAAGTAACACCTGAGTTTATCGAGTATTGATAAGGTCCATTATTACTTTTGGCAAATACAGTTATATTCCCATTAGTAGTATTACAGGCAGGGTTGCTAACATTTATACTATCGATGATAATTACATTATTAGCGGAAAGAGGATCTTTATAATTTGCAAAAAGTGATGTAACATCACTTTGAGACAAGGCGCAGTTATAAATATTTATATCATCAAGCACACCGTTATAAGGATACCAAATCATACTACCGCCCCCCATTCTGCCAAAATATAAATCACTGGTATTGGCTAAAGTAAAATTTGCTGAATTTATGATCTTTTGTTTTTTAAGTTCCCCGTTCAGATACATTTTCCATATATTACTATCAATCACAATCACACAATGAACCCACTCACATTTGTCAAAGCAGGCCAATGTGGTATCCTCTGCAAAATTTGGTGTAAAACCACTTGAATTTGTATTATTGAAATTAATATGAAGTAAATTATTTGAGTCAGTGAAGGTGGTACCCCAAAACCCCGGCTCGGTTGAAATACCATCCCCGGCTTTACCGAATAAAACAAGATTACCATTTGGCCCATAGCTTCCATAACCATTCATTCCATCAAAAGAACATTGCTTAAACCATAAGGATACAGATAGTTGGCTCGTAAATTTTAAAGAAGGACTGTTTGGTACTTTAATCCAATTCCTGTTATAATATCCTCCAAACTGGTAAGCACTGTTTGCGTTTCCAAATCTATCTGTCGTAAGAACGGGATTTGCACTTACCCCTGCTAATATCCCGTTATTATTATTGCCGCTTACATCATTTGCATTGCCATTGAACGGATAACTTGCAACCGGCAGGCACTGAGAAAATACCCTGAAATTAAAAGCAGTAATAGTTACTAGAAAAATTAAAAATCTCATAGAAAAAATATTTCAGAGAGGAAATTCAAACCAGTTATAAAATGCTCTTTCAAGATGAAAGATAGTGCAAAGGCAAACGTTAAAAACATAAAATATGATTAGATTTTTTAACATGTTCTGCTAAAAGAAGAGAGCTAATAAATATAGGCGGTTTTGTAGATAAACTGGATGATAATTACCATGAGAAAAAGTACAATAATATTGATTTAAATATTTATTTTTTTTAGGTTTCGCATAAGCGCCACATTTTTTCGTTTATAATCAAACATTTTAATATATTCTACAAATCCATTTGTAATTTGTCTTACAATTATTAAATTTATTCTTTCTAAAGCATTAATTTTCTGGGTACTAACAAAAAGTTGAAAATGAAAAATTCCAAAACAACTATTCTCATCCTATCCTTTGTTTTATTTATAGGTTTGTTAATAACCTACTCAAATCACTGGAATAATGGATTTCATTTCGATGATGGGCACTCGATTGAGGAGAATGTTCACATAAGGAGTTTAAAAAATATTCCCGAATTCTTTGTTAACCCAAAAATGTTTAGTTCTAAACCTGATCATTGGGGATTAAGGCCAGTAGTAACTACAACTTTGGCAATTGACTATTGGTTAGGCGGTGGCCTTAAACCGTTTTGGTTTCATTTATCAACATTTATTTGGTTTATAGTTTTATGTATCCTGATATTTTTTATATACGCACATATTGTTCAAAAGTCAATAGACCATTCGTGGAAATATTTTATTGCCTTGATTGCTACTGCATGGTATGCCTTGCATCCTGCCAATGCTGAAACTATAAACTATATTATATCCCGTTCTGATGTACTATCAACACTGTGCATTGCAGCATCTTTTTCAATTTATATCTTTTATTCTGGTAAAAGAAAATTCTACTTTTATATTATTCCTGCAATTATTGGGGTTTTTGCTAAAGAAACTATGATAGTACTTGTACCTCTTTTATTTTTTTATATAACCTTATTCGAAAAACAACTATCAATAGCGGATTTATTAAAAGGGGCAAATTTCAAGAGTATTTTTAAGATTGCTTTGGGCTTACTACCACTTTTTATTGCAATAGTTATTTGCCAGGTTTATACCTTGGCAAAGACACCTCCATCACAAACGGCATTATCAAACCCATTTTTTAAATATGTCGCAACTCAATCGTATGTGTGGGTACATTATTTTGGCTCCTTCTTTTTACCATTGGATTTAAGTGCTGATACGGATATGAGTATAATTGATCCTACAGATTATAGGCTTATTATTGGTGTAATATTTATTATTGGGTTGGTGTATACTATTTTCAAAACATCGAAGAAAAAACAACATAGGCCTATTGCATTTGGTCTTTTATGGTTTGCATTGTCTTTATTACCAACCTCATTGGCCCCATTGGCCGAAGTAATGAATGATCATAGGATGTTTTTTCCCTTTATAGGGTTAGCATTAGCTATAGTTTATACATTGGCATTATGGCTAATGAATTATGAAAATAAAATAATTCTATTCCCAAAATTTGGAATATTGCTTGGGGGGATAATTATCATAGGATTATCTTCTTATGCGTATGGTACCTATCAGCGAAACAAAGTTTGGAAAAATGATGAAACCTTATGGTATGATGTTACGGTTAAAAGCCCAAAGAACGGTAGGGGCTTAATGAATTACGGATTAACCCAAATGTCAAAAGGGAATTATCCGGTAGCCTTATCTTATTTTGAAAAAGCACTGGAATATAATTCAAAGTATTATCTTTTATTTATTAATCTTGGGATAGTTAAAAATGCAATGGGCAAACCTGATGAAGCAGAAGAATATTTTAAACAGGCAATAGCTGTTATGCCGGGGCTTTTCGAACCATATTATTACTATGCTAACTTTTTAAAAGGGACTAATAGAATAGACGAGGCGAAGCAACTTGATCAAAAGGCACTTAGTATAAGTCCTTATTATTTAGATGCAAGGTTTTTATTAATGAATATTTATCAGGAGAAGGAATCATGGGACAGTCTAAAATATTTGGCCAATACTACATTGGAAATTGATCCCAATAACCAAAGAGCTAAACAGTTTTTGGATGCCAGCAATAAACGTGTATCAAAATTGGATGCAACAATAATACAGGCTGCAAATAATAATACTCCTGAGAGTTATTTGAATTTAAGTCTTCAGTTTTTTAATAAAGGATTATATGAAAAATGTATAGAAGCATGCCAGGAAGCAATAAAATTAAAACCCGGTTATGCAGATGCCTATAGTAATATGTGTGCAGCCTATAACAATTTAAAACAATGGGATAAAGCCATTGAAGCCTGTAATAGAGCTCTAAAGAGCGATCCTCAGCATAAGTTGGCGAATGGTAATTTAAATTGGGCAAAAAGTAATTTACACTCAAAATAAGTTATAACATAAAAAATAAATGAAATAATAGGAGAGATTTGTTAATTAATTGTTTTGAAATTTCTTGCATACAAAGATTGATAATTTTTAATACAGTCAACTAGTTTAAAATGTTTTACCTCGTTTAATGTCCAATCTTCTTGTTTTGCTTTAGTCATTGCATTAAATAAGGAATTTCCATCTAGCTTTTCCATTTTGATAAATTTGCCGGACACAACTTCCCTTAACGCACCTTTATCAGAGGAAATTAGTGGAATGCCCATAGCAATTACCTCCGCTGCAGCAAAACAAAAGCCCTCACTATAAGAGGGTATTATGACGCAAGATGAATTTGTTAATTCATTTCGTAGTTGATCAGTAGAAAGATTGTGATGTAGCTCTACATATGGGGTGAGCTTATAATTTTCAATAAGTTTTAATACATGTATTAAAACTTTTTCAGGTTTTTTTGGAACAATTAATTTAAGTTTCCAGTCTTTATTTCTAGTAAAGAACATTTGTGAAGCTTCCAATAAAATAAAAATTCCTTTGGAAACCCCTAACCTTCCAAAATAAGTAAAGGTAAACAAAGAAGGTTCTTTGTATTGAAACTTTTGATATTCTGAATAATCAATTCCATTGTAAATTAGTTCAACCCTCTCTGGGCTTTTTCCTTCATCAAGCAAAGCTTCTTTTGTAAAGTTTGATACAGCGATAAATTTATCAAAGGGTAATTTTAAAATAAATTTTTCATAGTAGTAGTATAACAAACGATTGAAAAAATTGATGTTAGGTAGATTAAACCATAGTTTTCCCCATACTTCATGAAATGTTATAAAACATTTTTTTCTCAAAACTCTGGCAGCTAAAAAAGAGGGTAACGCAGCATTGTAAGATGTTGTATGAAAAAAATCATATTTACGTCCGTAAATTAATATCCAAGGCAAGCTGAAAAAAGTAAACAAATACCTATTTGATAGGGGCAACCGCTTTACTTTAACGCCATTAATGATTTCAATTGAGGATAAAGATTTTGATGACTTATTCGTAATAACTAAAATAGAATGCCCATCATTTACTAAATTTTCTGCAAGGTTTTTAAATAATACTTCAACGCCACCAATATTGGGATAATAGTATTCCAGGATAAAAAGAATTTTCATATTATTTCCTTTTGTCGAAAACTAATCTAAATTCATTATGCGTAAAATAATGGTCAACTTTTGCCAGGTTAAAAGGAAAATATTTTGATACTTTTAATTTATAATATTCATCATTAAGCAAACCATTTTTCTCGAAATATTTTAAATCAACGAACGTCATGTGCGTTTTATCATTAGCAAAATTTTTGTGACCTGGCACAGTGAAAACAATTCTTTTTATTCCAAGCCTGTTGCAACTCATAAAAATTTTTTTGATTATTTCCTGTGAATTCTCAATATGTTCAAGCACATGATTCATTGTAAAAGACTCATAATTTTTAACTTCAATACCATCGAATTTATAATCATCATTATCTAAATCATAGGGTTCAACATCAAGTCCGATGGATTTACAGTATTCGGTGGCAACAGGATTGACCTCAAAACCTGTAGAACCCTTCGGTAGTATTTTTAAAAGTTCACCTGTTCCACAACCAAAATCCATTGTTTTGCCTATGCAATACGATCGGATATCTCTCAGGTAAATCTTCCTGACCATCTTGCGAATAAATCCTCTATTCAACAAATATTCAAAATACTCCTTGTCATATACTTTTTCTATTTCTTTTTCCATTTTAGTCATTAAAATAATTTTTTATTACAGATCTTCTCATATTACCCAATTGTTCTGCAATTAAACCCAACAAAAAGAAAATCAAACCAGTCATAAAACCTAATAAAGCCCCCGTACTGATTCCATCACCTTTTAGAAAAATTGGTATTTCCCAGATTATAGAAATAATAATCAAAGAAAGAGATAATGGTAAAAAAATACGCATTGGATTAAATAGAATAACAATATTTATAATTTCCATTATTGTTTCAAAAGCAGTTTTTATGCCTATGGTACTTTTACCAGCGATCCTGTAATTTATTTTTATGGGGAGTTCCAATACCAAATTGCGTTGGTAAATGAAGATTAAAGTTATAGTGTCACTAAAAGCCATTGAATCCGGACAGAGTTGAATATATTTTTGAGCCAGCTTAGTGTCATACATTTTCATACCTGAATTAATATCATATATCTTTAATGGCATCATTATTCTGGCTATCAATCTGATAATTGATTTACCAAACTCCCTGTACATTTTCACATTTTTATTCCCTTTTCTATTACCAACTATCAAGTCTGCATCTTTTTCCACCATTGCATGTAAAATGGTTTCTACATCATTTAAATTATGTTGTCCATCCGCATCAATCGTAATACAATACTTCGTATCAACCTTTGTTATGCCGCTTTTTAGAGCACCCCCATATCCTTTATTAACTTTGTGGTGCAATATTTTTAAAGCTTCATTACATGTGTATTCTGATAAGACTTCTTTCGTACTGTCGCTTGACCCATCGTTGACTAATATTAGTTTCCAATTTTTATTTTTGCAATAGGGAAGTAATTCTTCTAATAGCAATGGTAAGGAACCTTCTTCATTATAAATAGGTATCACAATAGTTAGTAAAGCCTTATCTGAATGCATTTTTACAGTTTTGGTAAATTTTTGTATATTAATAGAACCCAAAATCTCAAGGTAATCTCTTCAGTATGCTTTTAATAGCTATTATTAATGCTGTTTCAGCATAATACCGATCCCAATCAATATAATAAAAGCCCCAATTCCTTGTTGCAAATTTAATTTTTCATTTAAATAATAATGGTTAGCAATTACTACAAAGATTAATGACACAAGACTAATAAATAATGTGATTGTAGTAGCCGCATTTGCCAAACTATCTATTTTTAAAATCGCATTATTAAGTAAAATAAAAGTTAATCGGGTAATTAATGCTAGGGTCATTGAAAGTACAAATTTCCAATTAAATAGGAGTAAAAGGATATTTTTCATTTCGTATAAATTGCCGGAAATTAACTTCCTATCCCCTAATAACACAATTGAACAAACGCTTGTTAAGCTGTAGGCAATTATCAATGAAACAATAATTAGCATTATTGAACGGTTTTTATTTTTTGATATAAAATTTTGTTTCAAGAAATTGATAAGGTTTAGACTTAAAAAACTAAATTAAATCTCAAAATAAATCCTCTTTTGATCGTAAAGCTTTTAGAGTGCATAATTAATATAATAAACTTATAAAAACAACTATTGCTATTTATGTTTATTTCTTTAAGGTAACTATTTGTGTGATATATTCAGGCGAAATGGTTGTTTTTACTTTTAACAAAAAAAGTCGTTCAAATTAAATATTTAATCCCCTAAAAGCAAAATCATTCTTACTTTCAATTATATTTACTACAACTAATTACCGTGATAAAAAGTAATGAAGCATAGTTACTTTATTATCTTATTATTTTCATTTTTTGGTATTTTACATAACGTATTTGCCCAAAAATATGTATTTGCCCAATTAACAGGCGCACCTGTTAATACCACAGGTTGGGACCTAGCAAATAGTGCTTTAGTCAACGGGAGCGAAATCATTCTCACTCCTAATGTAAATGATAAATTGGGCTCCGTGTTTTTTAAACAGCCGATCAATTTATCTCAATGTATAACTTGGGCCGTTGAATTTGATTTTAAAATTTATGGTGGGAACTCAGCAGATGGATTTGCCTTTTGTTTTCTGGATGCACCTCCTACAGGTTTCAAAAGCGGATCTAGTTTAGGTATACCACCTACATCGAATGGCCTAAAAATATGTTTTGATACTTACTTAAATTGTTTAGATGGAAACAGCACAGAAATTCCCAAAATTGAGATGCGGTGGGGAGTAGGTTACGATGAATGCTGGGCTCAGCCTACCTCACTTAATATCAATGGCAATCTTGATTTTTTAAGATCATCTACAACTAACCATGCAAAAATTGAATATAATAATGGAAATATAAAGGTGTATGTAAATAATTCTCTTTATTTGACAGGGTTTCAATTATTCAACTTTACAGGGTATTTCGGTTTTACTGCTTCAACAGGAGGTTTAAACGACATTCATGCTATAAGCAATGCGATCATCTATACCAACATACCTCCTTCTTTTGCGGGAAAAGATAGCGCAGTTTGCTCAGGGAGCTCTATACAAATCGGAACAATTAATGACCCTACCTATTCTTATTCATGGGAACCTCCTACAGGTCTAAATAATTCTAAAATTTCGAACCCGATAGCTACTCTTATTAATAATACATCAAGTCCATTACTGCAGCCATACATTGTTACTACCTCCCTGGCATCATCACCGGCTTGTAATTCAAAAGACACAGTTTTAATAATCGTCAATTTAATACCCACAGTAAGTGTAAACTCAGCTAATATTTGCAAAGGGAGCACTACGCTTATCAATGCAACACCTAGTGGGCCTTATTCTTACTCATGGTCGGTTCCTGCTTTAGCAATTATACCTGGTAATACTGCAAATTTTAATACATCTGTTGCAGGTAATTATAAAGTGATTATTAAAGACACGCTAAGCAACTGCATTAGTAAATCTTCATCAGGTATTGTAAGGGTTTTCCCTTCGCCGTCTAATATTCTAGCACCGGATACGGCTATCTGCAAAGGCGAAAATATCACTTTGAAAACAACAAAATATTTTAATACGTATTTATGGAATACAGCTTCTGTATCTCCGTCAATTATAGTAGACCAACCCGGATTATATTGGTTAAAAGTGGTAGATATACACGGATGTTCAACAACAGATAGTATTCGTGTTGGTGCTAAAAAGTGTGTTAAAGGCTTTTATATGCCAAATGCTTTTACGCCTGATAATAATGGTTTAAATGATATGTTTAAGCCTCTTTTCTTCGGTAAAATAGGTTCGTGCCAATTTAGTATTTACAACAGATGGGGAAATGAGGTATTTAAATCAAATGATTATAAATGGGGTTGGGATGGTAAACTTAAAGGTGTAAAGCAAGCGTCAGGAATTTATTTATGGGTTTGTACGTTTCAATTTGAAGGGGAGAACACACGATTGGAAAAAGGTTCGCTCGTTCTGATAGATAAATAGAAAAGATCTTGTCGCGGAAGAATATCAGGAAAACTCTCTATATTTCATTGGCTCTTGGAAGGCCTTTTTCTATAACCAACATTCCTGTGTAACGTTAAGTTTTCCAAGTCCAAACAGTCTAACTTGTTTGTTAAGAAATTAAAAACCAAATCAATTTATGTTCAAAAAAAGTCTTTTAATCATCATTTCAATTTCTACATTTTTTATTGCAAACGCACAAGTTAGAAATAATACAAATGCAGACACAGGCAAATTAAGTGCTGTCGCATCGCTAAATCGGGGAAATCAGTATTATGGTCAAAAAAATTATGAAGATGCTGTAAAATGGTATCTGCAGTCTGCAAATGATAATAATGCAGAGGGTATGACAAGTCTTGGATATATGTACGCTAATGGGTTAGGGGTAAAAGCCGATTATAGTGTTGCTGCAAAATGGTATGGTAAGGGCGCTGAAAGTGGAAATGGAAGAGCAATGTCGTACATCGGTATGCTAAAAGAAAATGGAGCAGGTGTCACAAAAAATCTTAGAGAAGCATTTACCTGGTACACAAAAGCTGCAAATGCGGGGAATGCAATGGGGATGTTTAGGTTGGCGATTATGTACGAAACTGGAATTGGTGTTAGTAAAGATTTGACGCAGGCATTAAAATGGTATAAAAATGCAGCTTCAAAATATGTTAATCAATAATGAAATGCTGTAAGCGAATATAGAATTTGTGTGTCCAAGCCTTCAGCGACTTTGGAGTATCTTCTATCTTCTCAAATTAATAATTATTACATCATTCATTTGAGGGAAAGTAATCCTTTTGGTGACCTTTTTTACAGCAAAAGGTCAACAATAAATTTTGGTAGTTACTTCCTGTGCAGGCTCTTACTTTGTACAGGTAATACAGGGTAAACAAAAAGTATTAAGAAAGATTATTAAATTCTAAATTCAATCTAAAATTAAAATAACATAAAGACCATCTTAAAAGATGGTCTTTATGTTATTTTAATTTTATTTAGGCTCCTCGGACCCAAGTAGAAAAAAATATATTATAAAAAATGGAAGCATATAAGAAAAGCTTTAAAAATAAGAAACTTACTGTTAGCAATCGCAGGTTTAAAGATTGTATTTGTATAACCACACCAGGATTTATTCATTAACGGGTATAGTTATTTTGGGACGAGGCACACCTAATCGATACCCTAAGATTACCCTACGATGGTTCATTAGAAGCCTACTAAAATGTAATCTGCTACTTTCAGTTATTTTGACTTTAAAACCACCTTACTTAGATTCATTTGTAAAATATTACCGCCCAAAAATATTACCGCCCAAAAATCTTATCCAACTCATCCTTTTTAAAACTCATATAACTGGGTTTGCCGGTAGGGGTAGCATTGAGTGCACTGCACAAGAAAAGATCTTCCGTAAGCTGCTTCATTTCTTTTTGGGATAGGGCAGTGCGGATTTTCACAGACTGCTGTAACGAACGCTAGCGTAGCAGTTTTTCTCTCTTGCAATATTTAGGTCGAAGCATAAAGCCACACCCGCAACTCGTTAAAAGTACCTTCTCCCACCCTCAGCCGTACCTCACCCGTACCTAAGCCGTACCTCAGCCGTGTCTCAGCCATAGTTAAAAAAATCAGAAAGCTATACCTAATAAAGCATTTGCAGGAGAAAAGAATCATGCTAGTAACCACATCAGGAAGTTACAAACACCGACCGTTTATCAATGGCTATTTGGTATACAATTATGAAAAACAAAATAACATCAAACAGTCCACCCCAAAAGAGTACATTTAAACAATTAATGATTGGTCATATAAATCTTCCTCAAGGCCTTATACTTTTTTTAATTAAACGGTGCTAAATGAACAAAAACAAATTGTTTCAATGGTCTGTTGCTGCTTCACTCGCAGGTTTTATTTTTGGGTTCGATACCGTGGTTATTTCCGGTGCTAACCTGCCAATAAAAGAACTATGGCATACAACACCATTATTTCATGGTTTTTTTATTATGTCTATGGCATTATGGGGCACATTGGTAGGGTCTATTTTTGGTGGAATCCCAACAGAAATGTTCGGCAGAAAAAAAGTGTTATTTTGGATTGGAATTGTATTTGCCGTTTCTGCATTTGGTTCTGCGCTGGCGCAGGATCCATACACGTTTTCTTTTTTCCGTTTTATAGGTGGCATAGGTATCGGAGTGTCATCTGTTGTTGCACCAACCTATATTTCAGAGATCTCTACACCGGCAACACGAGGTAGATTTGTTGCCATGTACCAATTCAATATTGTGTTCGGTATATTAATTGCATTTCTTTCCAATTATTTTTTACAGGGTATTGGTGGCATTAACGATTGGCGGTGGATGCTTGGCGTATTGGCCATCCCTGCACTTCTTTATACAGTAATGGCGATGGGTTTGCCGGAAAGCCCCCGCTGGCTCATTTCTAAAAAGAGTGATACTGTAAAAGCAAAAGCAATTTTATTGCAGATAGGAGTTACCGATACCGATGCAGAAATTGCATCAATAATAAAAAGTAATAAACACGATGAGAGTGGCGGAAAATCTGCACCACTTTTCAGCACAAAACACAAAGTAATAATAAGCCTTGCATTTTTTATAGCATTCTTTAACCAGTTTTCCGGAATAAATTTTATTTTGTATTATGCACCTGAAATCCTTTCCCGTATTGGATTAGCTGCTAAAGATTCTTTATTAAATTCTATAGCAATAGGCGGTACAAATTTACTTTTCACCTTTGTAGGATTGTATTTTATTGACAGAGTCGGCAGAAAAAAACTGCTCTTTATTGGCTCAATAGGTTACATAATAAGTCTGGTTATGGTGGCGTGGTGTTTTTACACAAAAGCAAGCCCTGCGTTACTAATGAGTTTTCTGTTACTTTTTATTGCATCCCATGCGGTAGGGCAGGGAGCAGTTATCTGGGTTTTTATTTCAGAAATATTTCCAAACAAAATTCGTGCAGCCGGGCAATCGTTTGGTGCCAGTGTGCATTGGATCTTTGCAGCTCTTATCACTTTGGTTACACCGGTTTTTCTTGATGATAAGGAAGGGATTTTTAAAGATAACCCGTGGCCTATTTTTGCATTTTTTGCAGTTATGATGGGCTTGCAATTAATATGGGTACTTACAAAAATGCCCGAAACAAAAGGCATTTCTTTAGAAGCCTTGGAAGCCAAATTTTCAGTGGAGAGTAAATTATAAAATAATGGGAAACACAATAAACAGAGTTGTATGTTTCGGTGAAATACTTTGGGATGTATTGCCCACCGCTACTTTACCCGGAGGTGCTCCAATGAACGTTGCCTATCATTTAAAAAAACTAGGTAATGATCCTGCATTAATATCAAGAACAGGAGATGATGAACTGGGTAAAAAATTAATTCAGTTACTTACGGAGAATAATATTAATTGTGCCAATGTACAGACGGATGAAACATTACAAACCGGAAAAGTTAATGCTACAATCAGGGAAAATAACGAAGTGACTTACGATATTGTAAAACCTGTTGCATGGGATAATATTATTTGGCAAGATGATTTTGAAAGTTTAATTAGCAATTCAGATTATTTTGTTTACGGAAGCCTCGCTGCAAGAAGCGATGCGAGCAGAAATACCCTGGTTAAATTAATGGAGTTGGCTAAATGTAAAGTCTTTGATGTAAACCTGCGTTCACCACATTACAGTAAAGAAATTATTGAAAAATTATTACCTGCTGTTCATATATTAAAATTGAACGAAGACGAATTGATAATTGTCAGCGATTGGTTCGCGGCTGTAAAAACAGAAGAAGAAAGAATTAATATGCTCCAAAATAAATTTAATATTCCAAATATTGTTGTAACAAAAGGTGGTAATGGTGCCGTTTTAAATTACGGTGGGAAATTTTATAAACACAAAGCATATAAGGTTAAGGTTGCTGATACGGTTGGTGCAGGAGATTGTTTTCTTGCAGCACTTATTACAAAATTCTCTGCAAAGGAGCGTCCCGAGAATGCATTGCAATATGCTTGTGCCGCCGGTGCATTAATTGCCGGTTATAGCGGAGCATGTCCAAATTATGAAGTGAGCGAAATAAATGATTTAATAGAAGCAGATTCGTAACTAAAAATATCCCCGTGCTTTGCGACTGCCGTTAATGAGCATTTCATTAATTGGTAAAATTACATAACCGTCAACAAAATAATTATGATCAGAAAGATAAGTTATATAATAATTTTTATGGCTTTTTTTAGTTGTACCAAAAATATTTTTGCGCAAAAAAATGATCAGCTTTATAAAGAACCTTACCGCCCGCAAATTCATTTTTCGCCAAAGGCGCATTGGATGAACGACCCCAACGGCATGGTTTTTTCCAACGGCATTTACCATTTATTTTTTCAATATTATCCTGACTCAACCGTGTGGGGGCCCATGCATTGGGGGCATGCAACAAGTAAAGATTTAATGCATTGGCAGGAACAACCCATTGCATTATACCCTGATAGTTTGGGTTATATTTTCTCGGGAAGTGTGGTAGCCGATAAAAACAATACAACCGGTTTTGGTAAAAAAGGAACTGTGCCACTTGTTGCCATTTTTACTCATCATAACATGGAGGGGGAAAAAGAAAAGCGCAACGATTTTCAAAACCAAAGCATTGCATACAGTAATGATGACGGACGCACATGGATAAAATACGAAGGCAATCCTGTTTTAAAAAACCCTGGCATTGCAGACTTTAGAGACCCGAAAGTAATGTGGTATGAGCCGCAAAAAAAATGGATAATGACCCTGGCTACAAAAGACAGAATAACATTTTACGCTTCCCCGGATCTTAAAAATTGGAGCAAATTAAGTGAGTTTGGTGCTCAACTAGGCGCCCACGGCGGTGTATGGGAATGCCCTGATCTTTTTACGTTAAATTATAACGGCAAAAAAGTGTGGGTGCTTACAGTAAGTTTAAACCCCGGTGCGCCAAACCTTGGCTCGGGTACACAATATTTTTTAGGAAATTTTGATGGTAAAAATTTTATAACGTTACAAAAAAATATAAAATGGATTGATTATGGACCGGATGATTATGCGGGCGTAACCTGGAGCAACACCAGCGAGAGAAAAATATTTTTAGGATGGATGAGCAACTGGATGTACGCAACACAGGTTCCTACAGCTAAATGGCGAAGCGCAATGACGCTGCCGAGAACATTAAAATTGAAACAAGTGGGTAAAGCGTTTTTTATTGCGTCAACGCCGGTGCCGGAACTATCGGATATTTCTTTAACACCGGTTGCAGCAAATAATATTTCTGTAAAAAAAGATTTTGATTTTGCTTCTTTTACTAAAAATAAAACATTCCCTTGTCGTATAAATCTAAGTTTAGATAAACAGGATTTTTTGATAAAGATCTTCAATAATAACGGTGAAGAAATTTTGATAGGCTTTGATAAAACAGCAAATAATTATTTTATTGACAGAACAAAATCCGGCCATGCAGATTTTAATCCAGCATTTGCAGCAAGGCATACAGCACCACGCATTGGCAAAACTGAAAGAATAAATATTTCATTGATACTTGATGTTGCGTCCGTGGAGTTGTTTGCTGATGATGGGTTAACCAACATGACAGAAATTTTCTTTCCTTCAAAACTCTTTAGTCAAATTCATTTACAATCCGCACAGGGTTTATATTTAAAAAGACTTGAGTACTTAAGGTTAAAAAGTATTTATTAAATGTTTGTACTTAGGAAAATAATGTTTAATACTTTCAAACCCATATGCGAAATTAGTTCAAAAAAAGGGTTTTTTTCATGCAGGCTTATTCTGCTATTTTTTTTGCAAACTTCCCTATGGTAAGCCCCTGAACAATGATGGAAAACAAAACAATGATGTAAGTAATAGAAACAAATACCTCACTAACTGCCGAAGCAGGCAGAGACAGGGCCAGAGCGACAGATATGCCGCCACGTAAACCACCCCAGGTTAAAATTGGGATAGCATTTTTTTCAAAAACTTTTTTATGCCGTAATATATAAATTGGCATAGCAACAGAAACAAACCTAGCCAGCAACACAATTACAATAGCAACACATCCCAACAACAATAATTTAAAATTAAAATGAACAATCAGCATTTCAAAGCCGATCAGCATAAATAAAATTGCATTCAGCACTTCGTCAATCATTTCCCAAAACTTATCAATATAATCTCTTGTTGTAGCACTCATCACTTCGTCTCTAATTTTATTGCCCGTAATAATACCTGCAACAACCATTGCCAGCGGACCGCTTATGTGCAGATAATCGGCTAGAAGATAGCCACCCATTACGATAGCCAATGTTACCAGGACTTCGATAACATAATTGTCTATTGACCGCAAAATGTAAAATCCTATGTAACCTAATAAGCCGCCAAACAAAATACCACCGCCTGCCTCTTTCAAAAATAACCAACCTATTTCCAGAGCAGTTACGTTTTCAATACCAACATTAATGATTTCTAAAATGGTAATAAAAACTACCACCGCAACGCCGTCGTTAAATAAACTCTCTCCGCTTATTTTCATTTCTAAAGTTGCCGGAATTTTAGATTTCTTTAAAATTCCTAATACTGCAATAGGATCTGTTGGAGAAATTAATGCACCAAATAAAAGGCAGTAAATAAAGTCTATCGAATAGCCAAACCATTTTGAAACTACAAACAGCAAACCGCCAACAATAAAAGTAGAAAGTAAAACACCGATGGTTGAAAAAGTAATGATAGATGCACTTTCCTTCTTCAGTTTATTTATATCAATATGTATGGCACCTGCAAAAAGTAAAAAGCTAAGCATCACTTTCATCAATGCAGTATGAAAGTCAACAGCACTGATAAGATCAGTTGTTTTTTTAAAAAATCCCGGATAAAAAAAACCTATACCCACTACACCCAACGATGCAACAATGGAGATGATCATAATG
The DNA here is from genome assembly GCA_043751875.1 of Ferruginibacter sp. Lineage (GTDB taxonomy): Bacteria > Bacteroidota > Bacteroidia > Chitinophagales > Chitinophagaceae > Ferruginibacter. The sequence goes on along the minus strand of JAYUZL010000281.1, from coordinate 11,177 downwards.
CCGATGGCAGCCGGCAATTTTAAAAATTTAAAATTGATGTAGCCAAATAAAGCGGTTAGGACAATAATGATGGTAATAAGATTATAAACTTCCAACAGATATAAAATTTATTGTAAATGCAATTTACGGTTAAACAAATTCTACCCTCAAAAGTACCTACACATTTGCAGGTACACATGCCATTAGTTTGCTTTTGTCAACGTTTATAAAGCAAACGCAATGATAAGGCGCATACTTCATTTTGAAACACTGATATGAACGCAGAATGCACAAGGCAGCCGGCAAAATACGGGCTAATAATGCTGTGTTTATGCTTTTATAAATTGTGTTAAAATTAAACCCAGGCTTATGCTTAGCGGCAATTTTAAATTAAAAGAAAGAGATGTTTTAACTATTATCGGCTTAAACTAAAGTTATTGCCGATTTTATTTTTTGAACACCAATACAGCAAAACATTATATGCCGTATCCATTTCAAATTACTTCGCTTAAGCAATACCGCCATTATTAAAGAGAAAGCATTAACGATTCTGATAAGTTTTGGACGAATGTTACTAAAAATTTTTAGAAAAAAAATGGGATACAGTTTTGGAGTGGAACTTTACCGAACCAAAAATCGAATGGGTTAAAGGAGCAAAATTAAATATAATTGAAAACTGTTTAGACAGGTACTTACAAACTCTTGGTGATAAACCTGCGATCATTTAAGAGCCTAACGACCCGAATTAAAAGCACAGCGTGTTTATCTATAAAGACCTCCAGCTAAAAGTAATGTAGTTTGCCAATGTGCTAAAAAACAATGGCGTGCAAAAGGCAGATAGGGTTTGAATATATATTGGTATAGTGCCTGAGCTTACAATTGCTGTGCTTGCATGTGCAAGAACCTGTACGGGTACATTCTGTTATTTTTTGGGGGTTTAGTGCACAGAGCATTGCCGATAGGTTGCATGATGCAGAAGATGAATTTATTATTACCTGCGATGGGGCTTATAGAGGCAACAAAAAAGTTTTATTAAATTCTGTTATTGACGATACTCAGGCGAATGCCCTTTTGTAAAAAAGTGGTTGTGGTAACCCGGACTGGTATTGCAATTAGTATTATAAAAGGCGGAGATGTGTGGTGGGAAGAGGAAATAAAACAGGTAGAAACATCAGGTAATAATTATTGCCCTGCCGAAGAGATGGATGCAGAAGATTACCTGTTTATTCTGTATACATCGTGCAACAGGCAAACCAAAAGGTGTGGTGCATACGTGTTCCGGGTATATGCTGTGGACCACTTATACTTTTGTAAACATGGTACAATATAATCCAGGTGATATTCATTTTTGCACTGCCGAAATTGGCCGGATAACAGGCCACAGCTACATTGTGTATGGTTCATTGGCAGCCGGTGCCGCTTCGCTTATGTTTGTAGGTATACCTACCCGGCCCGATGCCGGCCGTTTTTAAGATATTATTGATAAACACAAAGTCAACATTTTATATACTGCGCCTACAGCCATACGAAGCATAATGAGTTTTGGTACGGCACCATTAGAAGGTAAAGACCTGTTGAGTTTAAAAACCCTGGGTACTTTAGGCGAACCAATAAATGTAGAAGTATGGAATTGGTACAATGAAAACATTGACAAAAATAAATGCTCTGTAATTGATACTTTAAATGTCAAAGCATACCCTAACCCAACCAGCAATTATTTCCAGTTGAATACAAAGGGTATTAGCAGAGAAAAAGTTCAGATCAGTGTTCTGGATTTTAGCGGCAAACGGGTCTATTTCACAGAAGGTTTAGCTAATGGCACTTACCGTTTTGGTAAAGGCTTCAAGAGCGGCGCTTATTTCCTTCAGGTAACACAGGGCAAAGAGAAACAAGTGGTTAAGCTGGTTAAATTCAATTAAGGCGCATAATGTATAAATGCTATTATTTCAGGCTGCTCTTTTAAAGAGCAGCCTTTTTTTGCACCAACATAGAAACTAGCTCCAAATACAAGTTTGGAAATTCATAACTGAAGTCGAAATTTTACAACACTTTTATTTGATGGCAAAAATTTAAAGTCTTTCCACCAGGTATGAAAGAAAGTTATGCACTATTCCAAAAAGATATTATGTACATAGTTTTTTAAGCATTTTTAATTGACTTGTTATATGTAACTATTTTAATGAGTATAAATCTATGTAACCAAACAAAATAATATATTCTACCTCATATAATATTTTATGTAATATTACGATTTAAAGAAAAACTATATCGTTTAGTACGTCTGATAGCTGCAGGCAGTAGAAATACGCAGCATAAATACAAGAAAAGTTGTCTTTACTTTAACAATAAACATTTTTGTCCATTATATTTGCCCACTTAACCAAAAAATTAAAATGAGAAAAATTATTTTAACTATGCTGGTTGCTTTCGCATTCGTGCTAAATGCAGCAGCCCAGGACCGCACAATTACCGGTCGAATCTTAGATGAGAAGGGAGTGCCATTGTCAGGTGTTTCAATCCTTGTTAAAGGTACCACCCTTGGAGTTAATACCTCAACCGATGGTACTTATTCTATTAAAGTTCCAGCTACAGCTAAAACTTTAATTATCTCTTCTATAGGTTTACAATCTAACGAGATCAGTATTGGAAACAAAACAAACATCAGCACAACCTTACAGTCTGAAAATAAAGGATTGCAGGAAGTTGTTGTTGTAGCCTATGGCACGCAAAGAAAAGCTGCAATAACAGGAGCAATAACAACGGTAAAAGGTGGTGATCTTGAAAACAAGCCTTTTTCATCTGTAGATAAAGCTTTACAGGGTGGTGTGGCAGGTTTACAATCTTCTGCATCTTCTGGAGCCCCAGGTGCAGCTCAGGATATTAGAATCAGAGGTGTAAGTTCGATTAATGCAGGTAATGATCCTTTATATGTTCTTGATGGAGCTATAATGAATACGGGACAGGGTGGACGTTTGCAAACTACCTCAAATTTGTTAAGTACTTTAAATCCTAACGATATTGAGAGTATTACAGTTTTAAAAGATGCAGCCTCAACTGCAGTTTATGGTAGCCGTGCAGCAAATGGTGTTATCCTTATAACTACAAAAAGGGGTAAAGCCGGCAAAACAAAATTCAGATTCGATACTGAAATAGGATACAATAATCCTGCATACACGAGCGATAAAAACCGTCCGTTAAATGCCAAAGAATACATAGACATCACAAGAGAAGGTCTGGTAAATGCCGGTGCAAATGCTGCTCAAACAAGTGGAACTTTAACAGCTTTGGGGGCTGGTAACGGTGTTGATTTTAAATGGAGAGATGCAGTCCTTAGACAAGGTAACCAACAACAATACAACCTAAGTGCAAGTGGGGGTAATGAAAAAACTACTTTTTATGTTTCAGGAGGATATTTTAAGCAAGAGGGTACCACTATTACGAGTGACCTAAAAAGAACCAATGGTGCTATCAGAATAACCAACCAGGCAACTGATAGGTTAACTTTGAGTGTGAACATAGATGGAGGGTTTGTGAAGCAAAATACACCACAGGCCGGTGGATTTTTTGGTAACCCAATATTAAGTGCACAATTTATTTTGCCAACAAGATCAGGCTACAAACCTGATGGAAGCTTAAATTATTTAACTCAAGATTTTCCAACAAGTGCTATCTACAATACGCTTGCTACAACAAGCCTTGACCATAGAAGATTAGGTCAATTAAGTTTAAGAGGAAGTCTCGCTGCAGATTACAAAATTTTAAAAAACCTAACTTTTAGATCGAGTTACTCAGGTGATTTTAATACTTTAGAAGAGGAACAGTACAACAATCCTTTTTATGGTGACGGTGTAACAACTTTACCAGGAAGTCCACAATTTGGACCAAATATTTTGTACAATCCTGCAACAACGGGTAGAGTTTTTAATTTTTATACAAGGTATTATAATTATACGTTTACCAATAGCTTCAATTACCGTCAAAATATTAACAAAGCAGGAGATTTTTATGCTAATTTGAAGGTAGGATATGAAAGTCAGTTATCTAAAGGATATTTCAATAGTCTACAAGGAGCAGGTTTTCCTCTAACCCTTGCTCTACAACAAGCTGCATCTACTGCTACCCCAAGAACTGCATCAGCCACTATTTCTAATTATTCATTCCTTTCCCAATTTGGCCTGTTGGATTTTAATTACAAAGATAAATACATTCTTTCAGGAAGTTTCCGTAGAGATGGATCTTCAAGATTCGGACCCAATAACCAATACGGTAATTTCTACTCAGTTGGCGCTTCATGGAATGTAGACAGAGAGGAATTTCTTACAAACAGCAAAGTAATCAACCAATTGAAACTTCGTGCCTCATATGGTAAAAGTGGAAATGCTGCCATAGGAAATTATGACTATTTCCCGGGTTATGGTTATGGAGCAAATTACAACAGTACACCGGGTAGCTTTCCAAATAATGTGGGAAATTTAGATTTAACATGGGAAGAAAACAGACCGCTTGATTTAGGAATAGATCTTGGATTCTTTAAAAACAGAATTAATATTTCTGCTGATGTGTACAAAAGAAAATCATCTAAATTATTGTTAGATGCACCATTGTCCCCTACTTCAGGATTTCTTTCGGTGCGGAAAAATATTGGAGCATTGGAAAATAAGGGCTTAGAATTAACAGTAAATCTTGTTCCAATCACTACTAAAGATTTTACATGGGACATAAACTTTAATTACGCAACTAACTTAAATAAGGTAACAAGTTTACCTGACGGTAAGGACATTAATGCCGGTTTATATATTTATCGTGTAGGTTATGATGTTCAGTCTTATTTCCTACGTACTTACGCAGGTGCTGACCCCGCAACCGGTGACCCACTATGGTACACAGATTCTACCAAATCAAAGACCCAAAATTCATACAGCTCTGCACAAAGAATTATTAATCATTCAGCTGCTGCAAAATACTTTGGTGGATTAACAAATACATTTAAGTACAAAGGATTTAGTTTGGAAGCACAATTTTATTACAGCGGTGGAAATTATTCTTTTGATAATTTCAATGGTTTTTATTTAGGCGCAGGAGCATTTCCTACCTTTAATAAATCAGTTAGAGTTTTAGACAGATGGCAAAAACCTGGTGATGTTACTGATATACCAAAATACATATATGGTGGTAATAAAAGTTTCCAGAGTGCGTCAAGTTTCTATTTGAACAATGCGAATTATATTCGTTTAAGAAACCTGCAGTTAGGTTATAGTTTACCAACAGCTATGGCTTCAAAAATTAAATTGAACAGTGCATTTTTCTACGTACGAGGAACAAATTTGTTTACACACGTAAAGGATAAAAATCAGCCTTTTGACCCTGAACAGGGATCGGGAAGTTTTTCTAATCTGGCTGAATTTATACCAAAAACAGTGTCATTTGGATTAAATTTAGGATTCTAAACTATTAAAATTAAAATTAAAATTATGAAGCAAATATTAAGATATTCTTATCTTTTTTTAATCGTGATTGCTTTAACAGCAATGTCATCGTGCAAAAAAGATTATTTAACACAAGCGCCGCCTACTTCGTTAACCCCTGAAAAAGCTTTGGCCAGTGAGACAGATTTATCAACTGCTTTACTTGGAGCCTATGCAGGCTTGAGAAATACAGAGCTTGAGGGTAGAACTGTAATTGTTTTAGGTGACTTAATGGCTGATAATGCCTACCAGTCTGCATTAAATTCTAACAGATATACAAACTATAATAATTATCTCTTCACTGTTGCTGATGGTAATGTAGCTGGTATTTGGAATGCAGCTTATAATACTATTTTGAGATGTAATAATATCATCAACTCACCTGTAGCAGCCAGTGTAAATGTAAACCAGTACAAAGGGGAAGCTTTAGCAGTTAGAGCATTGTGTTATTTTACTTTGGTCCGTTACTTTGCTAAACCTTTCACGGAAGATCCTGCAAGTTTAGGCGTTCCTATTGTTACAACATTTGACATATCACTATTTCCTGCAAGAAGTAAAACATCTGATGTTTATGCATTAATTAATGCTGATTTAACACAATCATTTACATTAATGACAAAATATTTAAATTCAAGTCAATTCAGTAAATATGCTGCCCGAGCTTTACAGGCAAAAGTTTACCTAACAATGGGTGATAAAGGAAATGCTAAAACAGCTGCAATTGATGTAATTACCAATGGGGGTTTTACCGGTTTAAGTGCTTCAAATCATGCAGCATATTGGGTAAACCCTTTGCCTAGAACGGATAAGGTTGAAACAATTTTTGAAGTGTCTTCCGATGCTAACAATAATAATGGTTTTGATGGTCTGGCGAATATTTACAGTCAGGCAGGGTATGGTGATTTCATATGTGCAGATGAACTTTATGCTTTATTTGGTGTGGCTGATGTGAGAAAATCTTTATATAGCAAGGGTACAAGAGGCGGAATCCCTGCGGTTTTCGTAAATAAATTTCCTAATACTTTTGGATCAGAAATTAGTGATACTAAAATATTAAGGTTAAGTGATGTGTATCTTATTGCTGCAGAGGCTTCGTTGCCATCAAATGAGGTGGACGCTTTATTGTATGCAAATTTTGTTACATCTCGAAGAGGTGCTGATTCAATAGTATCTACTGGTCCGGCTCTATTTGAAGATATCATAACAGAGAGAAGAAAAGAATTGGCTTTTGAGGGCGAAAGATATCTTGATCTTAATCGTTTAAAAAGACCCATTTTAAGAAGTACAAACTTTCCTGCAGCGGCAAGAACAATCAACTATAGTGATTATAGAAGAATCTTACCAATTCCTCAAGGTGAATTGGATGCTAATCAGAATATAAGAGGTCAACAGAATCCAGGTTGGTAATTATATTCCAATAAGTGTATAAATAAAGGCTGTCTTGTATGAGACAGCCTTTATTATAGATAATGTGGTCAAAAATAGTTGGTGATTTTGTCAAAATCAAGTTTTAACTTATCTCCTAAAGATTAGCGGGCTCTGCTGAGGAGCAACTTGTGAGCAATAAGGCAGATGCTAAACGATAAAAGGGAATCTTCTTACAAGAGTTGATTCCCTTTTTTATCGGATAGCTCTATGGCTAGAAAACCTATTATGGATTGTTCTTAAAGTGCAGATACCATTTTATAAATGCTCTTTTTACCATTAGCTTTATCCCTCTATGTAGAGTAAGTTTGTCTTTGAGGTGACTAAAATAATTTTCAAGTCTGTTGGTTGTATATGGAATCTCTGGATCTTTTAAGTAATGAAACATATCCGGTATTGCTTTTAAGATAAGGGTATACGCTCCATGTAGATTCTTATGAGTATAACAATATCTGCTGCTGGCTTCATTAAAAAATTTCTGCTTTACATATTGTTCATGTTGATCACACCAGTCCTTAAACTTTAGCAACCACAACCCACACTGCTCCCAGGTTTTTATTGCTGTGATTTCTTTAGAAATTTTTAGAAGCTCTATGGCCTGAATCGTTTGTGGCTTTGAGCTGAGGTAGTTCTTAACCTGTCGTTTTATGTGTACAAGACACCTTTGCAATAAGGCTTCAGGATATGCTTTTCTTATTGCTTTTAGGATGGCTCTGTGTCCGTCAAAGGTTACACTATAAATATTTACACCCAACTTTTTAAGGTTCAACAGATCCTCATAAATTTCTTTAAATTTTTCTTCCGTGGTATTTCTGTAAAGTTGAACATACCTGATATCATGATCATAATAAAGAATAAGGCAAAGACCGTTGGGAAAATAAGACCCATCGATGAGAAGATGTGTTTTATGTTTAAGCTTAATCTGCACCTCCGGTGCTTGGGAAAGAAACCGCTTAAAAAGTCTCTGTAAAGTGCTTGGAGAAATACCGCTATCCCGAACAAGATAACGATAAACCTGCCGCTCTATTATCCATTTTTTAAACCAAATAAAACGGTTTGAGTCTTTTACACGGTCATTATCCCATTGGAAAAGAAGCTCACAATGCTTGCATTTAAAACGTTGCTTTCCGGATTGAATACCCCATTTAATAACAGAAAAACTGCCGCAACCCCAACAAGATTTTTTTTGTTATAATATAGAAATTGAAAAGGCTTTGAATTTAGGTAATTGAAAGCCTTTACAGTATTATGTTTTAAAAGAATTTACCAACTATTTTTGACCACATTGTCTTATTATTTTAGATCATTTTAGGGTTGTTTGTTTATTTACTTCAGCACTTCACCCAATTTCATCTCCAATGCTTCCCCTCTCAATTCCGTAGCAATTATTTTTCCTTGTGGATCAATTAATACATTGTATGGAATACCATCAAAACCATATAAAGGAACACTTGCACTGCTCCAGCCTTTAAGATCACTTACATGTGCCCAACTTAAATTATCTTTTTTAATGGCCTGCATCCATTTGCTTTTATCTTCATCGAGCGATACGCCAAGTATGGTAAAGTTTTTATTTTTAAACTTGTTGTAATTGGCAACTACATTAGGGTTTTCACCACGGCATGGTGCGCACCAGCTTGCCCAAAAATCAATAAGTACATATTTACCTTTTAAAGAACTTAATGCAAACTGTTTGCCTGAAGGGTCTGCCATAGAAAAATCAGGTGCCTGGCTACCAACTGTAGGTTTACCATTTTGTGCAGGTGCAGATTTAGGAGCATCTTTTTTTACCATTAACTCGTTGTACTGTGAAATAATTGTTGCTACCCCGGTATTGCCGGGAAACCGTTTTGATAAATTTGGAATGGCTGTTTTAAGCTCTGCAGGATCAATACCTCTTGTATAACCCAAGGCAAACATAGCCACTACAGCATCTGAAGATGTATCAATAGATTTTACAATAAAGTTCTTAAAATTTACCCCTTCTTTGTTTAAATCAATAATCTTGAGTTTTACAATACTGTCATTGCTCTTATTTTTTTGCAGCGTATCAATTTCTGCAGATAAGGCTGTCATGTTTTTTTGTTTTCCATCCACACCCAATAAAAAGTTTTTAAATAATTTATTTGCTTGGGTATTAAACTCCGGCCCGGTAAGACTCATGTCTTTTACATCTGCCTTAAAAGTAATTGCAGGGACATCATTTATAAAAATGTAACCGGTTTCCTGTTTTTCAAAACGGAGCCGGTATAAACCTTCTTCGGGTGATATACCACCTACAATAAATTTTCCGTTTTTAATATAGCCGGTGTCAATTACCTCGGGGTCCTTCTGACTAAAATACAATTGCTCCAGAAATATTTTCTGATCAACGGCATTTTTTACTTCTCCTGTAACCGTAAATTTTCCTTTTTCTTTTTTTTCGCTGCAGGAAATTACACCTGCAATTAATAACAATCCTACTAACAGTTTTTTCATTAAAATCATTTATAAAATTAAAAATAAATTCTCTTTTGCAACCCCGCCCACTGCTAACTGCTCCCTCCCAATTTATCCTCCAACAGCTTAGTCACCATTTCCATATCGGCTTTCCCTTTGCTCAGTTTTTTTACCTGCCCTGCGAATAATCCTATCAGGCCCTTTTTACCCGATTTGTATTCCCTTACCTTTTCAGGCATTGACAGAAGTGTTTTATTAACCCAGGTTTCTAATGCATCGGTATTATTTTCCTGTAGTAAATTCAGAGATGCAGCAAGGCTTTCAGGCGAAGTACTTAAATCATTGATCATTGCATACATTAGTTTGGTTGATGCAATATTGTAATGAACTTTACCACTCTCTGTAAATTTTACAAGTGCTGCAATCTGCAAAACATTCAAAGGAAAATCTTTTATGCTGCAATTGTTTTCATTACAATACTTTTTTATTGGCCCTGTTACCCAGTTTGCGGCCGTTTTAAAATTACCGGTTATTGCTGTAATGGATTCATACAGCAAAGCATCTTCTTTGTCATCACAAATTCTTGCAGCATCATAAGCAGTTAGTCCATGAACAGTTGTATATTCTTCCTGCAATACAGCTGGCAATACCGGCATATTGTTTTTAACTGAACTGATATATTCCTTGGTAATATTAAAGGGTGGTAAATCAGGTTCAGGAAAATAACGGTAGTCATCTGCATCTTCCTTACTGCGCAAAGAAAAACTGGTATTGTTGTCTGCATTAAAACTTCTGGTTTCCTGCTTTACTTGTTCACCACTTTCTACAATCGCAATTAATCTGTCAACTTCAATTTCTATTGCTTTTTTTACATGCTTGATGCTGTTGAGGTTTTTTACTTCCACCCTTGTACCTAGTTTGGTTTCTCCTTTCAACCTTACAGAAATATTGGCATCACACCTTAGGCTACCTTCTTCCATGTTTCCGTCGCACACATCTAACCAACGAACGAGTTTTCTTAGCGCCGTTATGTAATTAAAAGCCTCTTCAGCGCTGCTTAAATCTGGTTCAGTTACAATTTCAAGTAGGGGAGTACCTGCTCTGTTAAGATCAATGGCTGTATAATTTGTAAACAAATCGTGTATACTTTTACCGGCATCTTCTTCCATGTGAATGCGGTTAAGCTTTACATCTTTATTACCCGTTGCTGTTTGAATGGTAAGAAAACCTCCGCTGCAAATGGGTGCTGTGTGCTGGCTCGTCTGGTAACCCTTTGGAAGATCCGGATAGAAATAATTTTTACGTGCAAAATAATTGTGTTGCTCAATATGGCAGTTTAATGCGATGCCGAGTTTTACAGCAAGTGCAATAACTTCTTTATTCATTACAGGCAAAGTGCCGGGGTGAGCAAGTGAAATGGGACTTACATGCGAATTTGGTGCAGCACCAAAAGAAATGCTGTCACCTGAAAATAATTTGCTTTTTGTAAGTAGCTGTGCATGTACTTCAAGCCCAATTACAACTTCATATTTATCATTGCTCATGTACTGCAAAAATACATTTAATCAATTTATATTGCTTGCTCTAAACAAATAAAGGCTGGTGGTTTTAGTTAAAAAAAACTTGCCGGCTTAAAAAGCCGGCAAGCAACAATTGAAAACTGTTTTTCTTTAATGAATGGGGATCATAAATTAGCAGTCTTTAATTTTTTAGGAATTTTAATGGTGAATGTCATTTCGTTTCCATTACGCTTGGCTTTTAAATCGTAACTGGATTTCTCTTTGTTTACCTGTAGCTGCTCTCTTGCTTCGTCTGTATTTTGAACTTTTACCCCGGCAATTTCTGTAATAAGATCATCTTTTTGTAAAC
>JAYUZL010000280.1:0-2241 GCA_043751875.1 Ferruginibacter sp. | reverse complement strand
ATGATTATCCACTTATAATAAAAGTTGCATCCCTACCAAACGCCCGCCTTCAAATTTACTTTTTAGATAACGAAGATTTTTTTAAACGAAAATCGGTTTTTTCAGATGAAGCGGGGAAGTTTTTTGATGACAATGGCTTAAGATCTGTATTGTTTTGTAAAGGAGCTTTAGAAACAGTAAAGAAGTTTGGTTGGCCTCCGGATATTATTCATTGCAGCGGATGGATGACTGGTTTGATACCAATGTTCATACGATCTGCGTATAAAAAAGAACCCGTTTTCAGCCATTGTAAAGTTGTATACACTATTGGTGATACAACGTTTAAAGAAAAGCTTAGTGTAGACTTTTTAAAACTCGCAACCATAAACGATAACGTTACAAAAAAAGAACTTGAGCCTTTTAAAGATTTAAACAATATTGCCATGTTTAGAGGTGGCGCTACTTATGCAGATGCAGTAACTTTTGGGACAGCAAAACCCGATAAAAAATTGGTGGAAGAATTTGCAAAAGTGCGTGGAAAAAAGGTTTTAAAATACAATGCTGAAACTGATTTAACAGACTATTTACAATTATATGCCGACCTTGCTAAATAATTAATTAAGACTGTTTTACTAAAAATTTTATTGCTTTGCAAAGAAGACTTTTACTTACTGCATCTTCTGCAGTTTTTCTTACTATTTTAATTGGTATAGGTTGTACAAAATTGGATACAACAACATTAGGGGCTGATTTAGTTACTGTAGATAATGTAAATACTTTTGCTGATACGCTTACTGTAAATGCAACCCAGGGTATTTTTAATGACAGTACAATTTTGCAAAAAAGAGATAACCATGCTATTGGTTTAATTACAACTGATCCTTTATTTGGTAAAACTGATGCAAGAATTTATGTACAGTTTAAGCCAACTTTTTATCCTTTCTATTTTGGTAGTGCTGGCGATACCACAAAATTTGATCCTAATAACAAAGCAGGTTTCGATTCAGCATTTGTTTCTTTATCTTACAAAGGTGCATGGGGGGATACGTCAACAATGGGTAATATTCAGCAAACATTTGAGGTTAGAGCTATTAATGATGATAATTTTAGATTAAAGACAGATACCATTAGACAATTGGGTTCAATTCCACCAAACGTTGATAATAATCTATTAGGTACAGCCACTATAACTCCTCAAATTATCGCACAGAAAGTAATTCTTGCAAGAGGAAGAGATTCTGTTGTTAACCAAATCAGAATTAAATTAACCGGGGCGGGTGCAACTTTTGCAGCAGCTTTATTTAATGGTCAGGACACACTCGCATCTAGTTCAAATAATGGTTTTCTAAATGATTCACTTTTTAGAATAAAATACAATGGCTTTGAAATTAAAGTGACCAACGGAATGGGAAATACACTTTATTATGTAAATCTTTCAGAAGCTAAGTCACGGTTTGAATTTCATTTTCACAAAACAAAAAATGGTGTGAGGGATACAGTTGTACAAAGTCTTCAGATGTATCCTGCTCAGGCAGGTAGTATTGCAGCTTCTTCAAGTTTTAATTATATTAAAAGAGATTATTCTTCGGTTAGCTTTCCTGTTCCAAACACAGCAACTAACAACGTTTTTCTACAAACTTCACCGGGGACCTTTGCTAATCTAAGTATCCCTGGACTTACAGGTTATGCGAACAGAATAGTGCACAGAGCATTTTTAATAGTAGAGCAAACACCTGATAATCCGGCAATAGACAATATTTACACAGCACCACCGTATTTATATTTAGATTTAAAAGATACATCAGCTGTTTCACCTCAACGTTACAAACCGGTTTATTTTGATCTTACCTCAACAGTTCCCTATAACCCTGATGTGACAACCGTTAACGGTTTGTACCATCCATTTCCATTGGGTAATATAGATGTTAACACTTTCGGCGGCGGAGCATTACGAAGGTTTGAGCCCTCAGGGAATGTTTTTTATCGGTACGAAATAAATTTGACCAGATACGTTCAACACATTGTAACTAACGGATATAAAAACTACGATTTGCGTTTGTATTCCCCCTTCAACTATTATTACCCTCAATACCTGGGTACACAATATATCATACCTTTTTACAATCCTATAGCATTGGGTAGAGTAAGGGTAGGAACCGGTTTAAATACAAATCACAAAATGAAGATGGTGGTTATTTATTCCAAAGTATAATTTACATTTTTTCTAAAGCCTTTTATTTTTATAAAAGGCTTATTCTTTTA
>JAYUZL010000279.1:0-8372 GCA_043751875.1 Ferruginibacter sp. | reverse complement strand
GGGTAAAGATAAGGTAAATTATATTTTTTTGCGAAGGATGATAAATCGTTTAAAAAATAATTTTACTAACAGTTAAACACCGCCTTTGCCAACAGACAGGTACCGAGACTTACAAGCGCAAACAAGCAGTGCGTTTTTGAACCGCTGAGACGCTAAGAGGCTAAGAAATACAGTGTTTTATTTTTTTAGATTTTAATTCTTAAAAGCGTTGCTTCCTTTTTTTATGAGAACAAATATTCCACGTCGGACTTACTAAGAGCCTTCACAAAATTTGCATCATCAGCAATCAATTCTTTTGCAAGTATCTTTTTACGTTCCTGCAACTGCAATATTTTATCTTCAATGGTATCAATACAAATCATACGGTAGGCAAAAATATTTTTTGTCTGTCCAATCCTGTGTGTTCTGTCGATGGCCTGTTGCTCTACAGCCGGGTTCCACCATGGATCAACTATATATACATAATCAGCCGCAGTTAAGTTAAGCCCTACACCGCCGGCTTTCAGTGAAATTAAAAACACACGACACTCATCATTATTCTGAAAATTCTGTATTGCTTTTTCCCTGTCTATTGCAGAAGTGCTGCCGTCAAAATATTCAAACGGAATATTGTTTTCAATTAATTTTTGCTTTATGAGCGCAAGCATTCCCAAAAACTGTGAAAATATAAGTGCTTTATGATCGCCTATGTTTTCCACTATTTCTCTTGTAAGTTCATCCAGTTTTATAGAGTGGTTGGGGAATTTATCTTCTTCATTTAATATAGCCGGACTATCGCAAATCTGGCGCAGTTTCATTAACCCCTGCAAAATAGTAAGCTGCGATTTTCCAATACCTTGTTCATCAATAGTTCCTAAAATTTTATCCCGGTAACTGTTGCGGTAAGCGTCGTATATTTTACGCTGTTCTTTTTCCATTTCGCAAAAAAGTATCTGCTCTGTTTTTTCAGGTAAATCTTTTGCCACCTGTTCTTTTGTTCGGCGTAGAATGAATGGATACAAGAGTTTACGCAAATGTTCTTTTTGCTCCTGCTCACCAAATTTATCAATTGGGTTGGCAAATTCATTTCTAAAAAATTCCATGGTGCCAAGCAAGCCGGGATTTAAGAAATTCATTTGCGCATAAATATCAAATGTATTGTTTTGCAAAGGCGTACCACTCATACAAACACGGTTGGAAGCATTTAATAAAGACGCTGCTTTTGTGACTTTCGATGACGGATTTTTTATTGCCTGGCTTTCATCTAATATCACATAATCGAAATGTATTTTTAAAAACACCTGTATATCGCTGCGCAACGTACCATAAGTTGTAATGATAATGTTGGCAGTTTTCAATTCTTCAATATTTCTTGTACGGGTGCTGCCGTGGTGAACATGTGTTACCAGCGATGGAGTAAACTTTTTTATTTCGTTTTGCCAGTTATAAATTAAAGTTGTTGGGCATACAACAATTGCAATTAGCGATTCATTGGTTGCCTTAAAATGATCGAGCATAGTTAATGCCTGAACAGTTTTACCAAGCCCCATATCATCTGCTAAAATACCACCCCAGCCTACCTCATTTAAATAATTAAGCCAACGATAACCTGCTAATTGATAAGGGCGCAGAATTGGCTCTAACTGAGCGGGGGCCTCTATTTCAGGTATATTTTTATATTCTCTCAGGCGCTCATATTTTTCATCCAGCGCAAAACTCATTTCTTCTTCGTTGCGGTTTTCATACAAGTCATCTATTACGCTCATGTGGTATTTGCTAAGGCGAAGTTTATCGCTTCGTCCATCGCCCACTTTAAATAAAAGCGAATATTTTTTTAACCACTCATCCGGTAAAATTCCTAATGTACCATCGGCCAATTGAACAAACGAACGCTTTTCCGCCAATGCTCTTTTTATATCTGATATGCCGACTCTCTGCTCTCCAAATTCAATTTCTACTTTTGCATCAAACCAATCTTGCCCACTGCTTACATGAATATTTGTGTTAGGCCGTGCGGTGTTAAACCTAAAGTTTTTTAATGCTTCAAAACCAAACACAGGTATTTTCATTTCCTTCATGGCATCTACAAAAAGAAAGAACCAATTGTTGCGCAACACATCTGCACCACGCAAAACAAGGCTGCCGGTTTCCTGCTTTGCAATAAAGCCTGAGTGAAGACTTTCCAGCTTTGCCATAAAAATATCTTCTGCATCTTTATTTCGGTATATCTGTAAAATTTTATCGCCATCAGGTATTATCAACACTTCTTTATCGCCGGCTTTTGTTTCAAAACCTTTGTAAGAAAATACCGGTTGAAAAAGTAAATACTCACCACGCTCCTGCAACATTAATTTGATATCAGGCACCGAAACTTTTACTTCCTTTACCAGCGATTTATCAAATTCAACTTCGTATTCTTTGGTTAAAGGGAGAATAATATTTTCCATTTTATCTGCCCAGTTGCTTTTGCTTAATGCAATATTTCCTTCTCTTATAAATTTTTCTGCCTGCATTACATCCTCCGTTTTCTGCCAGGTATACATTACATCTTCATACAAAAAAACAAGGCTGTTGCCTGATTTGTTTTCGGTAAATGCAACCGGTTCTCCACCAATTTTTACCATGCAGGAAATTTCGAACTGGTTTTTTTTAGCAGCAACTTTAAATACGGGAGATAAAAATTCATCGCTTAATTCTGTTTCCTGTAAATTGGCGGTTTTTAATTTTTTAGAAGAGGGTAATATAAATACAAAGGGATTGTTGCATTGCTCATCAAAAATCTTTCGCAGTTTTGGGTGAAGGTATTCAGTAATCAGCTGTTTTGTTTCTTCGGGCAAATCATCACCGTCTGTATGAATAATATTTTCCCAGATGCCGCTGAAAGGAGAGTTACGGTTAAGGTATTTATTTATTTCATTTTCCTGTAATTTTCTTACTTGTTGAAAAAGCGATTTATCATCTTCCGAAAAATCAGATGTATCTACAAATTTTGTAAGATCAATAACTTCTGTTTTACCCAGATATTTTTTGTTGTCCTCATCGGGTTCTCCCTGTATAGCATCCACCGTAAAACCGGGATAGTTTTTTGAATTAAAATTAAATACAAGTCCTAACCGCATGCGCTTTAATGTATCAACTTCTTTTTGTTGCTGCGGCAAACTTGTAATTGGTACAAATGCCGGAGCCGTTCGGTATGTTGGAATGGGAGACGGTGCAGCAGCAACTACTCGTTTTATAGAAGTATCCAACACTTTTAAAAAGGGTTTGCTGTCTTTGTAAGTAAATTCAAATTTACCTGTAAGGTCATCAGCAAGGCTGTATCCGTAAATCTGTAATAATTTATTTTTTTCCTTATCCCGGTTTCGTATACTGTCAAAATAATCGGCACCATAACTTTGCAAGAGCTGTACAAACAATAAAACCTTGTGTTCGCATAATGGATGCATTGCCTCGCTACACATGCAGGAAGTATCAAAATTGCGCTCATCATTTTTTTGAATTACCAGTGGAAATTTTTCGCCATTTATTAATAATTCTGCTTCCACTCTTTCATCAGCAGTTTTTAAAATAGTTGCTTTGGTAGTTTGCATCAATTCTTCTGCCTCATGAAAAATAGAAGGGGAAGAAAGCATCTTTATCATTTTAAGATCGATGTTTTTCATCTTGGCAACTGAATGCATTTGGTTATACTGTATGGCGCTGCTGTGCAGGAGGTTTTTATCTACCATATCCTGCAAACGCAATAAGGCTGCGGCTTCGTGGCGACAAATATCCCCAATATTATAGGGGCAACTGCAACGGAGATTCATTGCCTTTGCATCACTGTATTTTTCAATGTACACTTTGTAAAAAGTACTGTACACATCATCCTTTACCCTAAAAACAATGTTACTCATTAGCTCGTCATGCTCCACCAGTTCTACAAAACCAAGTGATTGAATTTTTTTTCCCCGGCGAATAACTTCGTCTGTGCCGTTGTTGTAAATATGCTTAATTAAATGTGGTAATGCCAAAAGGAACAAAAATTTATTTATGATTAATAGATAAGCGTTGGCTTAGTAATTTAAAAAGCAGCTGTTTACCGAACGCATTATGCAAGGTACGGCAGTAAAATTAGCCCACAAAGTAAAAATGATTAAGAATGTATTAAGAATTGTTTGCTTTGCTTTATCCTTCCCCACAAAACTTGGGCAATATTTGTTTTGCTCAAAGCCGAGATAGACTGCAAATAAAAGTGATAAGGAAATGAAAAGTGATAAAGAAAAGTATTTGAATTTAAAGAATTCAGCCCTTTCAAATATTACACAACATGGTAAATTAAAATGGATAACTAAATTTTAGAGATAATATTTTCGGGCGTGATGCATTGCTGCAAAAGAGGTTTTTGGTGATGTATTGCTGTATTATTTTATTCCCAAATATCTTCAAAATCTACATCGGCGGTGCACCCATCGTTAAAAGTAAAAACAAAATTGTTTGGCGAAATTGCAACAGGAGAATAGGAATCGTTTAGGATTTCGTATATCTCTATTTTTTTTAACTGTGGGTCAAGTACAAGAAAATATTTTACCTGCTGAGAAAGATAAATTTCTTTTTTTATATTCCTATCCTTTACTGCCGTGGAAGGGGATAAAATTTCTGCAACAAGTATTGGTGTAAAGTCCAGATATTTTTTTTCGATTTTTTTACAAACCACCAATAGATCGGGTTGTAAAATAATAGACTCAGATATTTTCCAGTCAAGTGGCAAAAAGGGTTTACAATCTTTACATGTTTTTTTTAAAGCACTTTTAAAGTTCACAAATAAATTACCGTTTACCGTTTGATGAATAGGAATAAGCATCGGCGACATTGCATAAGGAATTCCATCAATCAATTCCCAATTACCTTCCCATTGGCAATAGTCTTCGTACGTATAGCTAGGGAGATATTTATGTGCTACGTTCATATATTAAAATTAACCAATTTTTTACACAATTCCATTCATCAATTTTCCTTCTACATATACAGGTAATGAAGGTGCACCATCATTTGTAAGACAATAACGAATATCTTTTTCAAGATGGTATTTTGTTAGGCGATGGTAATGTGTTGCATTGCGTTCTTTCATAAACGTATACAAATCTGGCTGTGCAGTAAGGTAAAGACTTTCTGCCATTTGAGATGAATCACATTGTAGCGTAAAGTTTTCTTTAATTCTATTTACAACTGCTCCTGCAAAAAGTGTATCTTCTATATTGACTTTGTCTTTCCATGCTGCACAGGCAAGTATTACATTTTTATTTTCTGCCATTAAATGTTTGCATACCGCTGATATATTGGGGAAAGAACCGGTAATAATTTCTGTAGCACCATGTGCCAGCGCCATATGCAATAATTTTGTTCCATTAGTGGTAGTAAGCACCAATGTTTTACCGGCAATAAATTCAGTTGGGTATTCAAAAGGTGAATTGCCGTATTGTAAACCTTCTGCAACCTGTCCATCTCTTTCGCCTGCGGTAATAGCTTTCAGTTCAGATCCAATTTTTATACAATCAGCCACATTGTCTATCGGTATAATATCTTTTGCGCAATTATGCAAAGCCGTTGCAATGGTAGATGTTGCTCTGAGCACATCGATAATTACGACAATGCTGTTGCTTACATCGTATAAGTGAAGCAAAGCCGGTGAAAGTGATGTATAGAGAGATGGTTTTGTATTGCTCATTTATATTCTACTTTTTAAAATAATTCTGTGCTGTTCGTTTTTTACTATTTGTTTAATTACGGTAGCAATTATAAAACCATCATTTAAACAAAGGGCACTTTTACCACTATTGCCCTCAATAAAGTACTTCTCACCTTTACAAATATTTCAGATCCGATTGTAGAGAATTTTGTATCTACATAACCCATACCAATTGCCTTGCCGAGGGAAGGTGCCTGTGTACCGGATGTTACCTTACCTATTGCTGCACCCTCAAAATCTTTTATTTCGTAATCGTGGCGGGCAATTCCTTTTTCAATCATTTCGAAACCAACCAGTTTTTGAGATACACCTTTTGCTTTTTGCTTTTCAAAAATTGCTTTTGCCGTAAAGTCTTTTGTAAATTTTGTTACCCAGCCCAGTCCTGCTTCCATTGGCGATGTGCTGTCGTTAATATCCATTCCGTATAAACAAAATCCTTTTTCCAATCTTAAGGTATCTCTTGCGCCCAAGCCAATTGGTTTTATTCCTGCAGCTTTACCTGCTTCAAAAATGGCATCCCATATTTTATCTGCTGCCCCTTCTTTGTCTTCAAAATAAATTTCAACTCCACCACTTCCTGTATAACCTGTAGCACTGATAAGTACATTTTCAACTCCTGCAAATTTGCCTTTTGCAAAAGTGTAATATGGAAGGTTTAAAATATCAATTTCTGTTAGTGGCTGTAATATTTTTGTTGCAAGTGGACCTTGTATTGCAAGCAGGCAGGTATCGTCAGAAATATTCTGCAGCTGTGCATGATTTGTGTTGTATTTGTTAATCCACGCCCAATCCTTATCAATATTACCCGCATTTACTACGAGCATGTAAATTTCATTTTCTTTTATACAATACACCAACAAATCATCTACAATTCCACCCCCTTCATTTGGCATACAGCTGTATTGTGCTTTGCCTGCTGTAAGTTTTGCAGCATCGTTTGTTGTTATCCGTTGTATTAATTCCAGGGCATTTGGACCTTTCACCATAAACTCGCCCATATGGCTCACGTCAAAAACGCCGGCCGCATTGCGTACGGTGGCGTGTTCATCGTTTATACCTGTATATGAAATAGGCATATTAAAACCGGCGAAGTCAGCCATTTTAGCTCCTAATGCAATATGCTTTTCTGTAAATGGTGTATTTTTCATGTATCGTATTTTGTGTGCGCAAATGTAAATAAAAAAAAAGCCCCACCACTACCGGCAGGACTTTATTCAACCTCAACTTAACTCGCTTTTTAATTAAGTAAAGCCATGGCATTTTTAAAAGGAAGTGATTTGAATAAAAAAGTATTGCTTTCCTCTTTGTTTTCGTATTTCTCCAGTTGCTTTTCTATTTTTTCTTTTTGTTTTTGCAGCGAATCTTTATAACGCTTCTCTTCTTTTTTAATGTTCATTTTTATGGAATCGAATTTATCCTTCGGCTTATCATCGTAACGGTAATTGCCATCATTTTCATTTGTATCTTCTATGGTTATTCCATTTCTGTTTATACGCACTCTTCCGCTTTTGTCTCTAACATCAATCCCGTTGCTGTTTATATCTACATTGTTTCTTCTGTAACTGTCTGCAGGTTTGCCATCCTTTGTAAAAAGGCCATCCTTCGTCATTGTATACCACTGGCCTTCATCCCATCCCTCTTCCAGGTTTTCAAACTTTATACTTTCAAAATCTCTCTCCCAGTTATTATTGAATGGACCACTAAAATTTATTCTTGATGATGTATTTACCCGATCATTTATTTTGATTTGTTTGCCTACAGGTACATACACGGTAATGATAACGTGCTGGTTTCTAAACTTATTTACTTTATTAATATTTATTCCCTGATCTATTACAAGCAGCGAATCTTTTTGCTCTGCATTAAAATTAATGAGCGACGCAAGTGTATCAGCGTTTCTTCTGGTATTACCGCAGGCAGTTCTTATCATACTAACCCTAAAACTGTCATTTGCAGCTTTTACAATATGTATGGTTGTATTTCTAATAATTGCGCTGTCTTCGTCTGTCCCTTCAAAAGGCTCCATGCTAAACCAGCGGTTTCTTGTAAACCTTGTTCCCGGCGCAAGTGTGGTTATTTCAAGTGATTGAACACCGGGATTTGGTAAGAAAACTTCCTGCTCGTTTATGTTAGATGAATGCCTAAAATCTTTTGAAAGAGAAGCTATTAATAATATAACACTTACCCAGCCAATAACCCACATGGCACCAAAACCTAACCTAAGCATTTTGCTGCCCGTTTTCATCTTCGCAAGCTTTCTTATAATCCATGTAATTACTGCAATCATTGGGGCAATTATAAAGAACAACAGCGTTCCCCATGCAAATACATTTTGCCAGCCTTGAGTCAGTACAAAATCTTTCATTGGGAAAACGCCCATTGCTGCAATACCAAAAGCGAACAATGCAATAATGAGTGATATCCCTACTACACCAAGAATAAAATATACAAATCCTTTTACCAACAGTACAATGATATCACCAAAGGAATGACCTCCCTTTTTTGCCAATGAACCTGCTTCTGCACCAAAAGCTTTTCCTCTTTCGTTTGCCACATTTACTGCTTCTTTTCCAAATTTTTGAACCCTTTCCTGTACACCCTTCATTTCTTCTACCACAGAATTTTTAATGCTGTTCATATCTACTTTTTCACCTTTCATTTCCAG
>JAYUZL010000278.1:0-2841 GCA_043751875.1 Ferruginibacter sp. | reverse complement strand
TGTCCTTTATCACTCTCTCTATCAAAGCTAGTGGTTAATTGAAATTTATCGGAAAAACGATAACGTGCAGTTAACTTTGAAGTGAAGTATGTATCATCTTTAATTTTACTTTCTGCGCCGCCCAAGAACCAACTACCATATAATTTTTTTCTGCTGTCGCTACTGCCACCCGTTCCTAAAAATAAGTATGCAAATTTATTTAATTTTAAGCCTGGTGTTCTTGCTTCAAAAAAATCGTTGTATTGAACTGGTTTTGAATTTAAAAAAAAATGTATATCCCAAAAGTTTTTAAAAAGAAAGAAGGCATTGCCACCAATTTCATAAGAATTCCATTTAAAAGGTTTGTACAAATAGGAGGTTTTATAGTTTAATCCATAACTGTGTTTTAAGTATTTTTTTGTTGGGTTATTGTAATTTAAACTTGCTGCACCAAAATATTCAAATGAATTATTATTATGTAAAAAACCCAAATCGTTTGGATCGTATTTATCGCTCTCTATGTTAATACCAGAGTTCCATTGCCATTTGCCACTTATTTTTCCTCCATTTAAGTCTGCTTTATAACCATCGTAATTTTCTTTACCCCATATGTTGCTGTATTTTGCCGAAGTCGTTATATTGTAATTGTTGGCCTTGTCAAACAAAGTGATATTTAGGCCTGCAACATTTGCATTTCTTGTATTTCCTTTGCGCATTACATTGGTATTTGTAAAAGTAATGGACGATCTGTTTTTTAATGCCTGGTCTAAAACGAGTACATTATAATTGGTTAATGGTTCTGTAATAATAGTTGTATCCTCTTTTGTATTCAAATTTGTAAGCACTGCTTGCATAGGGGCAGTTACTGCATTAAATATCCCAATACCTAAATTGTTTTTTGTGCGACCGCTCAATTTTGTAGCGTTGTAAAGCCTTGTTATTCCGGGATTTTTATCAATGGAATAATTAGGGTTATCTCTTACAAACGAAAGTACATTGGCTGCACCTGCGGGTGTTGCTCCAATTCTTCTGCTGTAAAACAATCCGGCTTTATTAAACAGTTCCGTTACTTATGTAAAAAAAGGACGGTAATCATCAAACCTTACCTGAAACGGGGTTAAATTTAAAAATACATTATCGCTTTGTACCTGAGCAAAGTCGGGGATAAGTGTTACATCCAATGTAAAACTTTCATTGATGCCATACTTCACATCCATTCCTCCGCTCTTTAAATATTCGGTGCTGGTTTTATTATTGTCAATGGGCGATTGCCTTACTCCACCGCTTATGTAGGGTAAAAATGACAACCGTAATGGAGGAATAATATTGGTAAGATTTGTAAGCTCTCCCCATTGGTTGATGGTACCATCTTTATTAGGGTTTTGTGGGCTCCAGGTATCGTTTTCATTTTTACTTCTGATAAATCTGCTTAACTGAAGTCCCCAGCTTTGTACATTTTTTTTTGAAAAACGGATGGCGCTAAAAGGTATTTTAAATTCTACTATCCATTTGTCCTGCTCTATTGTTACAGCACTTTCCCATACAGCATCCCAGCTGCGATAGGTTCAATTTGCAGATGATTGTCTGGCATCACCCTGAACGCCGGCTGCGGAAACCTGAAAAACAAATCCATTTTGTTTATCCAGATAAGGATCGAAACCTATTGAAAAAGCATCACAATCCTGTCTTTCAATTACATCTCTTTGGGTAAGTTGTCTTCGGATGTTTTTTACATCATCATACAAAATTGCCAACACATACACTGCCTCATTATCATATACAATTTTTACTTCAGTTTTTTTTGTGGGTACTTTTCCAAAATCAGGAGATGCAATAATAAAATCGTTTATAATGGCAACATTTGCCCATGCAGCATCGTTTGGTTTGCCATCAATTTTAATCGAGCTGGTAATTTTAGTAGGTTCATAATTTTTTATCTGCGCAAAGCAAATACTATGTACAAAAATAAAAATTATAAAAGTGATGTATCTCATTTGTAAAAAAAAGCGAATTTAAAATAAATGTTTATAAAATGCTTTAAAAAAGTATGAATGGCTAATAGATTTTGCTGTATTGCGAGTCTATAGTTAAGAAAATAGTAATTGTGAATTAATTTTACCAGTATGCAACCGTATTCCAAAGAATGCAAACATCATTCCCTTCATAGTTTGTTATAAACTAATTGATAATTATCAGTACAAATATTTCCCCTCAAGAAATCAAATTTGGCAGAAAAAGAAATATCCCCAGCATCAGTTCGTACCACAGAAAAGGGCAAGGCTTCAGTTTTTAATAGAATTTAGAACAGAAAAAGTTGCTTCCGAATAGTTGATGTACATTTAAAGCTTACCTACAATCAAAAACATGTTATCTACCGGGTTGAAAATTCATACAAAAGTAAATCATCAAAAACTGGAGAAAAAAATTATCGATGCAATAAAAGCCATTGATAACACACAAGGATACACGAATCTTTTAATATTATTTGCTTCTTATTTTGGAGCAGTTGAAAAGCTTGTGGATGAATCAATTAATCACTCTTGTGTACCCGATTATCTACAACGCCGCAAAGTGGAAGCTCTCTCAGCAGATATGAAATTTTTAAATACAGAGTTAAGTCTAAATACACAAGCTAT
The DNA here is from genome assembly GCA_043751875.1 of Ferruginibacter sp. Taxonomy (GTDB): domain Bacteria; phylum Bacteroidota; class Bacteroidia; order Chitinophagales; family Chitinophagaceae; genus Ferruginibacter. The sequence continues at coordinate 226 of JAYUZL010000278.1, read as the reverse complement.
TATTTTACCAGTCATAGAAAATAATTTGCAGTGTATGGGTGCTATGTATGTGATGGAAGGATCTACTCTTGGTGGCGCTACCATTGCCAAGTTGATAGAGTCTAAAATAAAATTGTCAAATAAAGGCGGGTTAGCTTTTTTTAATGGATATGGAGCAGATACTGTACCTATGTGGCAAACATTTAAAAATCAGCTGGATAGTATTTTACTTAACCCTGGAGATGAA
>JAYUZL010000277.1:0-3136 GCA_043751875.1 Ferruginibacter sp. | reverse complement strand
CCTGCCGCTGCAGCATTTTTACTGTTGTCTTTTGCAAAGGCATTTTTCATTTGCAGGTAATTAGCCAAAATTTCTTTTATAGAAACTGTAGTTGCCGGTGTAGCTATATCAGATTGTTGCTTTTCGGTAACAAGTGCCATTTTATTGTCAACCTCTGCTGAAGTAGATTGCGTTGATTTGTTATCGGGAGATTTGTTGTCGGCACTGTTGCAGGAAGCAAATGTGATTGCCGAAAATGCGATGATGATTAAACTCTTCATTGTAATTTGTTTTTAATTGATGATAAATAATTAAAACAGGTAAAGCCTTAAGCTGCGAGCAATCTGTGACTATCCTGTGAACAAAATGATTACTATAAGGTGTCGGTGACCTTGCCACATGTGGGCATAGCTTTACCGTAATAAGGATTTTTTATTGAGGCTTCGCTGCTTAACCAATACATCTTTTTCATTGGGCAATATTGCTGGTAAACAGGTTCAGCAGATAGCTTGACAGTCTTTGCCAATTTATAGATATTGTTAGAAAGAGATGAGAAATGCTCCCTTTGCTCTTCAATACCATTGTTTTCAGCAATGTGTTTTGCATCAAAGCCTAGTTTATCCTGCAGAAGCATAAATGTTTTCATGTCAGTTTCTGATAATGCTTTTATATCAACAGCATTGAGGGCTTTTACGAGGTCACCAGCTTTGGACGATGCTGTTTTTGCATCGCTGCTAACCAACGCATTTTTGATACCGTAGTAGGAATTGAGTAATTGAATAAGAGAAGTTGTTTTTGTGTTATCCTGCGCAAAGGAATACTGAATGGTTATAGTTGAAAGAAATGCAACCATAAAAAATATCTTTTTCATTTTAATTAATTTAATGTTTTAAATAAAAATACTTACAGGCATGACTATACATTCATGCAGCAATGCAAAACATTAAATCAAATCAAATTTGGAAACTTTGGATTAATATACGGATGTCAGGAGAAGGGGGATGAAAAAAATCAAAAATATATTTCTGATAATAAACCTGTGGCTGTTTAGAAATTTGAATACCAAAATAGTTGCTATGCATGGCTACAAATAAGGGAACATTGATAGTACAATTTCCGTTTTGACTGAGACTTTTATCTAAGCTTTGAAATTTCATTACGCCATCATTACAACAGCCGCCTTTTTCTGAATCTTCTTTTGAATCGTGATGATGCTTAGCAATTTCATCATAGTGATGCTCCTTGTTATTTTGAGCATGGACATGAATAATTGTTTGAGGAACTTCTTCCTCATCGTGATGATGTGTATTGAAACCCATATCTATTTCCATAGCACAGGCAAAACCAAGGACGGTATTGATTGAGAATACTATCAGGAGCAATGCTGCTTTTATTTGTATGGAGATATTTTTTTTCATTTAATCATTGTAAATTTAGCGTTATTAGTTGAAAAACAACAAATGTCTCATAGTAAAGGTATAACCACTTATCAGTTGAGAAGTTACAGAATTTTGGTAAATATTTACAGAATTAGGCAACACGTTAGCTATTACCGAAATAGAGTACGATACCTTTTTCTTTCCTTCAGCCACACTGCTTACTTGAAACAGGGGTAATTATTATAGAGACGGGAACGATTTTTAAAATCTTATTACCTCTTTTAAAATTATCCCTTTTTGCTTTTTTAGCTGCCCGTTACTTTAGTTAAATGTCTACGACAAACATTGATACATTCGCAAGACATATTACATGCCATATCAGTACTCACTGGACAATTGTTCAATCCCATTACTTTCATTTTCATTTGTTCTTTCGGTGTAAGATTTGATAAACTTTCACACTTTGGGCATGTGGCTGATATATCCATTGCAACATCATTATGGTTTGTTCCGGCATTTAATTTCATTACGCCTATTTTCATTTGTTCCTTTAAAGACAGGCTTGACACAAAACTTACTTGTACATTTTTATGGGCGTCAATACCGCTAACAACATAACTGCCGGATAAAGTGGAAATTTTCATCACTTCCATTTTCATTTGTTCTTTTTTATATTTGGTTGAATTGCTTTGGGCAGAAACCAACATTGACAGGATGGTTAAAGCTGCTATCATCAGCATTTTTAAAGATTTCATTGTGATAAATTTTTTATTTGAATTGAATAATTATATTTGAACGGCACAGGGGAATGCCAGCAGGCAGAGAATATTTTTTAAGATATGCAAAGAGGAAAAAGTCTATATACGGAAAACACAGTTACGGATGTAAACTGCTACGCCATTGCCTTTTGGAGGATTATGGCTGATTAGGTTTTCTTCCGGAATGATAAAAACATCATAAGAAGGCATTTCAAAAAAGGAAACTAAAAAAGGAACTGATACTAAATGCTTCAAATGCGAAACAGGTACAGAAACCTCCTGGTCGGTCTGGCTGGTGAAAAATTTGCTTTCGTTCCTACAGCAGTCATTATTTTCCTTTTGCGATTTCTCCATTCCACATTTTGGGCATGTTTTGGAACTTTGACGGCCAAGGTCTGAATCTGCCAATTGGTTCATGCAGTAATGCAAGGAAATAGTTGCTCCTGTTGAAGTGCTTATATACACAAAGGCAAATATCGCTACGAGGAATTTTTTCATTTTAAAAGAGCAATTTATTTGTACTAAAGTGCTCAATCTTTATTTTGTGACACTTGTTAATGCAAAGGAACGAATTATCCAGGTTGAAAAAATAATAAAGATCAAATTTGGATATGATTTTTAATTGTTTTAACAAAATTTACGATCAAGCCAATTTTTATCCAATACCTGTTCATCATCAATTCCTGTCCATTAATCACGATATTTTATTCTTCGTAATGAAAACAAATAAATTGATTGGCTGGATTAGCTTCGTACAAAAAGTAGTTGAAAGATTCGTGTTGAAGCTTTACAAGTTCTGCATCTGTAGATAATTTCTTGCTCATAATTTCATTTGGTTTTGCTTCGAACCCCGTAATGAACTGCATTTTTATTTGAACAGATGGTTAGAATGTCTCAATGAATTCTCCACTGAATTATTTGTTTTGTTCATTGAAGCATTTGCATTGTTATGCATTGCCAATAATCCTATCTTTTTTTACAGTTACGCTTCTTTTTTTTCTTTTTCATCCTTTTTAGAAA
>JAYUZL010000276.1:0-10199 GCA_043751875.1 Ferruginibacter sp. | reverse complement strand
AAAAGTATGTATTTTAAGCTACAAAACAGCTTTCAATACTTATTTAACTTCTAAAAATATTATTGGGCGGCAGGCACAGCACTCCAATTCTCCCCTCTTCTTATCCTTATGATTTGCATGTCACTAACTTTAAACTGTTTAGCCAGTTGCTTCACAGTTTTTCTGCCCTCATTGAGCATTTTTTTGAGCAACATAACTTTTGTAACTGTAAGTTTAATATTATTATAACCGGATGGCCCGTAAACAAAACGCCGCTCCCTTTCCTCAATAACAAATGGACTATTTTTCTGATGGGCATAGTTTTCTTCGGGAGTCATCCATTTAAGATTCTTAACATTGTTATTCAGTTTGTCAAAATCTACATGCGCAACTATAGTTTTGACGGCTGATCGGGAAGTTGAAAAATAGTCGGCTACCAAACGATGAATAAGAGAATGATAATGTATTGTTCTGTCTTTGGTGTTTTGGGCAAGTTGTTTTGAGTAAAAAGTTTTTACTTTATTTAAAGCAAGTTGAGCCTTTTTTACAACTGTTATATTTTCGCCGTTTTCTTTTAACAGCTTTATTTTTTTTGAATCAATTGTAATCTTCTTCAGCAACAGCTCCGCATTTTTTGAAGTTGCAGGATCTGCAGGTTTAAAAAACTTCAACCTTATTATTTTATAACCCTCCGTTATTGATCCGTTTAAAATATTACCGTTAGATAACTTATTAAACGAACGTATTCTGCCAAAACTTGAAACTTCAAGTCTGTAGTCATTACTGTGATCAAAAGGAAAATTTACATTCTTCCATTTTTCACCATAAAAAGAATTATGCTGGGTATTTTTCATCAGAGATTTTTATTTTCCCTTAGCCTTCCCCTAATAAATAAGCTGTTTATACTCTTATTTTCATAAGCATTTCTTAAAGCCACAGCAAAAAGTTCATCCACGGAAAGTATTTTTATTTTATCGCATACCCCACGTACCGGAATGGTATCGCAAACCACAAGTTCCTCAAGGGCACTGTTTTGTATGTTTTCGTACGCATTACCACTTAATACAGGATGTGTACACAATGCTCTCACACTTCTCGCACCTTTTTGTTTCATTAAACCTGCACTCTTTGCAAGTGTACCGCCGGTATCGCAAATATCATCAATCAAAACAATATCTCTGTCTGTCACGTCTCCAATTACAACCATACTCGCAATTTCATTTGCACGCTTTCTATGCTTATCACAAATTACCATCTCGCATTCAAAATAGGTAGATATTTCCCTTATTCTATTTGCACTTCCTACATCGGGTGCGGCAAATGTGAGGTTTTTGAGGTTTAAACTTTCTATGTAGGGGATAAAAATAGCTGAGGAATCTAAATGATCTACAGGTATATCAAAATAACCCTGTATCTGTGGGGCATGCAGGTCCATTGTTACAACCCTGTCTGCACCGGCAGCTGTAAGCATATTTGCTACAAGCTTCGATCCTATGGCCACTCTCGGTCTGTCCTTCCTGTCTTGCCTTGCAAATCCATAATAAGGCATTACGGCAATTACTTTGTAAGCAGAAGCTCTTTTTGCTGCATCAATCATCAACAACAATTCCATTAAATTATCAGAAGGTGCATACGTACTTTGTATCAAAAAAACTGATCTCCCTCTAATACTTTCCTGAAATTCAACTCCAATTTCCCCGTCGCTAAATCTTTGCACATTTACTTTTCCCAAGGGCTCACCAAACTTTTTGGCAATTTTTTCTGCAAGATATTGAGAGCCAGTTCCTGAAAAGATTTTTACGTTAGACTGCATGAGTTAGTAAGTAAGTAGGTGAGATTTGTGCGAAAATACATTTAGTTTACATCAATAATTGTTTACGGCTATGGAAAATTCAGAAAACATTAAAACTTCTATAAAAAACTGGGCTGAAGATGATCGCCCCCGAGAAAAAATGGCACGCCATGGCGCTGAAGTTTTAAGCAATGCAGAGTTACTGGCCATCATAATAAACAACGGCAATAAAGAAAAATCAGCCGTAGAACTCGCAAAAGATATTTTAAGATTAGGATCTGATAACCTTGATGAGCTAGGCAAACTATCCAGTAAAGACTTTCAAAAAATAAAAGGTATTGGCATTGCAAAAGCCATAGCAATAACGGCAGCATTGGAATTGGGCAGAAGAAGAAGTGGTGGCAATGTGCTGCAACGAACCAAAGTTAGCAGCAGTAAAGACATTGCAAATTACCTAAGGAGCATTTTAAAAGACAACAGCAATGAAGTCTTTGCGGTACTATTTTTAAATCAGGCAAACAAAATAAAAAATTTTAAAATAATGAGCAAAGGCGGTATTACAGGCACCGTAGCTGATCCACGCATTATTCTTAAGCAGGCGCTTGATGAAGGTGCTACAAGTCTTGTTTTAAGCCACAATCATCCATCGGGAAACCTTAACCCCAGCCGGGCTGACCAGGACCTTACCAATAAAATAAAACAAGCCGCATCCTATTTTGATATTAAAATACTGGATCATATTATTGTAAGCGATGAGGGTCATTATAGTTTTGCAGATGAGGGGCTTTTGTAAGCAAATAAAGCTATAAGGTTTTAAAAACCATATAGCTTTAGGAAAAAGCAATATTTTAGGGGTAAAATTTTTCCAAGCGAATGTAATCTTGCCAATAATCTTTATGCTTGTGCTGCGGGACCACCAAAATTAAAAGGAATTTCAATTGCTTCGAGATCTTGTATAGTACCATTTACAGTTTCAAATTTTTGAACATTATCTACAATTGCTTTCATAAAACGCTTTGCATGAAACGGAGTCATTATAATCCTACTTTTTACCTTGCTTTTTGGTGCGCCAGGCATTACGTTTACAAAATCAAACACAAACTCTGCATGGCTGTGGGTTATTATTGCAAGATTAATGTAGGTACCTTCCGAAGTTTCTTCAGAAATTTCAATGTTTAACTGGTTGGGTTGGTTGTTCTCTGCCATATAAAAATATAATTAAAAAAAAATGCACGAACAATCGTGCAGTTTTTTTTAACACTTGAAAAAATTAATAATAGATTTGATTTGGATCATAACTAAAATCTTCAGAAACGTTCACAGTTCTTGCAGTTATAACACTATTTATGGTACTTGTATAAGTAAAAGAATATTTAACATTTAATGTTCTTACATTATTAGCCGAATAAACAAAAGCATTCACACCTGTAGGGTCAAGTGCCAAAGCAGAAACTGCTGCGGATGGAGGTTTTATCGGACTCTGAGTTACAGAGATTACCTTGCCAGATCCATCAAGCGTAAAGCGAGGTCTAAAAAGAGTCCTAGATACACCTGTAGAAAAAACATTGGCTGTTAAGTTTCCAATATATGCTCCTGTTAATCCATAATAATATAAATCAGCATACTCAACAACATTTGGGTCATACTCTAACAGATAAGCAGTTCTATTGTTATGAATTCCGAATTCATTGGCTGCATCTGTCACTGAGTTAGTGTAACTGTAGTTAGCTGAAATATCAGAAGAGTTATAAGTGTTAGTACCCGAATTGAAATCCCCGTAATTAATCGCAACATTGATATCACCATCACCTACACTTATTGCCCCTTGATTCGATGAAACTAATTTAAAATTAACACCGTAAGTTGCTCCTACATCTAAACCTGTTTTATTTACTGTAAAAAACACAGGGAAAACAATCAGTGCAGCAGTTGAAGCCGGCACCGTAATATCCTTCATTGTTATAACACCTGCAGGCAAAGGTGTAACAGGACCTATATTTCCGATATTTGAAATACCTGTTATTGCAACTTTTATTACAAGCGGACCATTTAATTTAGTCTCACGTGCCTGTGAAATTTTCAAAGTAAAAAACTTCACTAATTCAGTAGGTCTTTTTGTAAAATTAAAATTGGCAGTTGTATGGTCAAAACCAAAACCTATATTTTGTGCATCCGCATTCATATATGCTTTTTCTGATATAGTGGTTAAGATTGAACCTTTATCAGACAACAACCCACCTATATCTCGTGAATTTTTTAAGCATGATGAGAAGCCAACAACAAAGGCTAATAAAAAACTATATTTTATATATTTCATATTCAAGTATTTAAAGGTTTATTAGTTAACGTCCCAGAAGATTTTTGATGTAAAACGATTAATATTTTGAGGAACATTGTTAGCATTATTATCAAATTCACCTTGTGGATATAAAAATCTTGAAGGCTCAGGGTTAGAAGTTTGTGCAAATGTTTTTACAGTAGACGGAACGCCTACAGATGGGGTACCCGATGCTTTTCTGTACTCAGCCCATTGTTCAGCACCATTTATATGAGTTAAGGAAATCCATTTTTGTAAAAGAATAGCCTTAATTTTATCAGTTGAAGCGGCATAGCTCACGTTTTCTACCTGACGATTATAATAGTTGAAAGAGAAGCCATCAGCTACTGCATTTGCAGCAATACCCCTACTTGAAGGAGAAGCAACTGTTCTGAAATGATCTGTAATTCCTTTTTCATACAAATTCTGGGCAGTTGCACCCCCAAAAGTTACACCGTACCTTTCTGTATACTCAGCTTGTAAAAAATCTGATTCAGCTAATAGCATTAACATTCCGGGTCTTGTACCGAAACCTATATTTATTTGAAATGGTCCTATTGGGGATGCACCGGCTGTTGAATAACCACTACCAATACCTAATGGAACACCGGTATAACTAGTTACATCTGCTGTACCAGATGTTATGGATATGGCTGCTGCCGCAGCAGTAGCAAAAGTAGAACCTCTAGGGTATGCAAGATTTTGCAATCTGAAGGTATCAGCATCTCCACCACTGTTTTTTAACCAGTTAATTAATACAGCATTCATTTTTCTATACTGGTAATTACCTGCTACATTGTTTATTTCGTTATAACCAAAATTTGAATAAAAAGGATTGAGTTTACCACTGATGTTTTGATAACCGGGTTGCACAAGTGCGTTTTGATCAATAAAACCATTTGAAAGTCTGGTCATTAATTTTGCCTTTATGTATGCATCTCTTCCTGGCATAAAACTTTGGCGCATCAGAATCCTCAGTTTCAAAGTATTAGCAAACTGTATCCATCTTGTTTTGTTTAAACTAAACATAATATCCTGTACTGTAAAATCAGCACTTATAGGCCATGTAGCTCTCTGCATTCTGTCCATTGCACTGTCCAATCTTACAACTAGATCTTCATAAATAACTTTTTGGTTAGTGTATTTTGGTGTAATCCCATTAACTCCCTTAAAAGCATCTTCATAAGGAACATCTCCATAAGTGTCTACCAATTCTTGAAAAACATAGCACTCCATTACATTAGCAGGATCTTTCCAGTAGCCAACACCATCTTTGTCAGCATTTTTTATTACATAATCATACTCTTTAAGGTTAGTGAACAGTGGTTGAAAAACATTGTAATCTGCAGAGGTAAATTCATACGTTTTGTCATTACCACCTCCTGTAAAACTGGTGCTGTGCGCATATATTCCTGTCCATGTACCCGGAACTATATGCAAGAAGGTGCTTACCTGGTTTCTATAAGTAGCACCCAATGCTCCTGTGATCACGAAATTTGAACTCGTGTTTTGGTTGTTGTTAGGGTCATTATTTACATCAACAAACTTTTTACAGCTGGATAAAGCGACTGAAAATACAAGTGTGTAAGCAAATAATTTTAATATTTTGTTCATATTTTTAATTTTAAAATTATTATAATTAAAATACCAATTTAAGTGTAGCACCCATTTGACGGGTAGGTGGTGTGTTTAAAGTGTTATTAATACCTTGAGAGTTACCATTTGTATTAGATAATTCAGGATCTGTGTACCAGTTATCCTTAGGCAATAAAGTGATTAAGTTACGACCCCATACACTTAAAGAAGCTCCTTTAAATACTTTGCCGTTAAAAAGTGATGCAGGCAAATCATAATTTAAAGATGCATCCCGCAATTTCCAGAAATCCGCAGATGAAGCAAATGCTTCACCAATACCCGACAGACCTCTTGAAAAGCCTGCATCACCAAACCCTTGATATATTGCTTTGTAGCTGTCCACTGCAATATTTGTATTTGGTACAGATTTACCTGACGCATCTAAAGTTACTGAATTTGGCCAAACAAACTGCTGCCTGTTGTAAACAGCTGTAATAGCTGCTGAACCTGTAAAAGCCATATCAGTACCTAAACCATGGTAAACTAAAGCACCACCTCTGTATTCAGCATTGGCTATTAAGGAAATATTTTTGAAACGAATATTGATACCTACACCTAAATTATGTTTTGGCAAAGTTGTCCCTTGATCTACACGACCATTTGTTCTTAAGGGCCATCCATCAGTTGCGTCGACAACTATTTTACCCTGAGCATCTCTTTGAAAAGCCGTAGTTCTTAAGAAAGGAAAAGTTTTCCCAACTGTAGCATTTAAACTCGCTCTATCATCAGGAGCCTGATATTCTAAACTATTTAAACCAGTTGCTCCAAATAATTCTTTAACCGTATTTGTTATGTAAGCGTAGTTAGCAGACAAATTAACAGAGAAATCTTTTGTTCTGTATGCTATTACTTTAGCATCTAATTCATAACCTTTATTCTCAACGTTAGCCGCATTTAATAAATAATTAAGTGCACCTGAGGCAGGCGAAATTGCAATATTTAAGACTTGCTTGTTAGCTTTCTGTTTGTAAACAGAAGCCTCTAGTAGCAACCTGCTACCAAACATACCCACTTCTATACCTGCTTCAGCAGATTTCACCTGCTCGGGCTGTAAATTTGGGCTATAAATTGTATTGCCAACAGTATTACCTAACAAACCTGCGTAGGGAAAACCTTGTGCAAACGGATATGTTTGTTGCAATTGATATGCACCTAAATTATCATTACCATTTACATTGTAGCCAGCTCTAAGTTTTACATTGTCTATTATCTTGTTGTCCCTGCTTTTGATAGATGGAATTAAGTCAGACACAATAAAAGATACGTCGCCTCCGTACGTTGAAAATTTTGGATTATTGTATCCAATTGCAGGTCCCGAAAATACTGACGTAAAATCAGTTCTTCCTGTACCATGTAAAAATAGAATGTCTTTAATGCCTAAAGTAACGTCAGCATAACCACCAATTTTTCTTCTCTGTGATTCAGAATTTGATCCATTAAATAAACCCGTGGCACTATTATTTAAATTATATAAACCGCTAACACCTAGGCTGGAAGTTGATACATTTAAATTTTTGGTCCTGTTAACTGATGCTTGAAAACCTATTATCGTTTTTAGCGAAAAATTGTTGAATTTCTTATCATGTACACCAAATCCGTCAAAAGTAAGGCGACTGCTTGTACTTTGTGATTCACCATTTGATCCAGGTATAGGAGTTGAACGTGCTATAAATTTACCTCGCCCTGTTAAAAACAAATCATAATCATTGCTGTAATAATTTACAATACCTCCTGTTTTCGAGAAGGCAGAGAAGGTATAATTGTTTGCAGTAGTGGTTTGAGTAGAATTGTTTTGTGCTATGGCTACCCTACCTGTAAATGTAAGGGCAGAAGTTGCCTTATAGTCAACTTTAAAATTTCCATTAAAATTATAATGTCGGGTATTAAACCTGTTATTATCTCTTTCCCACCAAGGATTATTATAATAGTCATTGTAATAACCACTTGGAGTAGAAAATTTATCATTTTTCCAATCTTTATAATTTGAAATTGGAACCCAGCTGGCAACGTTCAATGAAGTAAAATAAAAATCGGCATCTGTTCTTCTTGCAACATCAAATGTATAACTAGCATCAAAACCTGCAGTAATCTTGTTATAGGTTTTAGAAGCATTCATACGAAATACATTCCTTTCATATGTATCACCGCCTACAATACCATTAGAATTTAAATTTTGATAAGATAAGAAAATATTTGTTCCATCTCCTCCTGCTCTGTATGAAACGTCAGTCTGTCTTGTGTAACCCACATCCCATATTTTTTTACGGCCGTCACGAATATCAGAATAAGGGAACCTTTGAGAAGTTCCGTCTGAAATAGTACGGCCTAGTGGGCGTATAGTACCATCGTATGCAGGACCATACTGCTGGTTTTCTGCAGGATGAAAGTTTTCATCATTATTAGAACCATACGCTGAACCAGAACCAAAACCATGCTGCGTTCTTGGTAAGTATGCCAAACTTTCTATATTGACAGTATTAACCAGATTAATTTCCGGTTTTCTGTTTCCTTTTTTTGTTGTAATTACAATTGCACCATTAACACCTTCAGATCCAAATAATGTTGCAGATTGACCCCCTTTAAGAACATCTATACGCTCTATATCATTAGGATTGATAATATTTATGGTACTTGCTGGAACCGCCACTCCATCTAAGACTATTAACGCAGTGTTATCACCTGTAATAGAACGCAAACCACGTATTACGATACGGGGGGCTCCATCTACTGAAGAAGAATTGTTGCTGATAGTTAAACCAGAAACTTTACCCGACAAGGCCTGAGCAACGTTAATTGGTTTTCCGTTCATTAATTGTGCCTGACCTACAGAAGCTCGAGATGTACCATTAGATTTCGCACTTGTTCTTAAACCCAAAGCACCTACGGTTACCCCTGTAAGTTCAACACCCTCTGCACCTTCTCTTATTACTGTAGCAAATACAGGACCCGCAGCGGGTATTAAAATATTTTGTGATTTGAATCCAATGCTTGTAATTCTTAAAGTAGCATTGGCAGGTACATTCTGTAAACGGAAATTGCCATTTAAATCTGTCGATGTACCTATGTTTGAACCTACCACCTTTATGGAGGCTGCCTCAACACCTATTTGCTTTTCGTCGATTACTGTCCCGGTCACCACCCGGTTTTGTGCGAATGCCAATACTCCAAAGAGCATGAACATCACAAACAGTGATAAAATTCTTGTCATGGGCAATTTGTTAAATTTTAATGAATTGTAAAAATAAGGATATTTTTGAGACGTAAAAAAATTGTTAAATAAAACACTCCGTAATTGGATAACATTGACATGACATACTGAGAATAACTAACGCTGCTTAAATAATAAAAAAAGTTAAAATTTATATAACAACTGAATATTTACCTCCGTTTTATGGTTTTTATTAATCTCATCTAATGAAGAACCCGTTTTAAACTGATTTGGATAAAAATATTGCGCCAATCTCGTCCAAATTGTAAGTTTTCGGGTAACATCATAGTTTACATTTATAAAATAACGGAAGCCCTTTCCGTAAAATACGGGTATGGAAAAACTATACAATACATCACTCTCATAAGCATATAAACGACTGTTATATCCATCGGTCTCAAAATATTGCAACCTGATATTAGCTGACAAAGGTTTTAAAGGTGGATTGTACAGCACATCTGCATACATTAAGAATCCATTTTCAGATGCTTTACCATTTTTATCGAACCAAACAGTTTCTACCCTGCTTCGAAAAGTAAATGTGCCGGTTAACCTGTAGGAGAATTGCGTTCTCCAGTTTTGCTTTGGTTGTGGCACAACAGGACTCAACGTTAATTCCTGAGGATTATAATTAATAGATTTAGCTTCGGATTTAAACCTCGTGTAAATTTCAAATAATTTGTTTGGTTTGTAGGTTAGTTGTCCAACATAATCTGACCCCGTTGAAGGTGCATTTATTCTAAATTTTAGCCATGGAAACCTATATAAATCAACGTAACCTTCTATCCGCCAGGCATCGGTAGGCTTAATTGTAATTCCAGAAAAAAAACCTCTCTCATTTGTTGGGTAAGTATTTTCCGTAAAGGCATTTGTGTATAAAGACTGGTAACCTTTTGATATCTCTCTATACACAAAACTCAAATCAACATTTGCTGCGACACTGATCAACAATCCGTTTAAAACTCCTGTATATTTTTTATTGGTAATAGCTGCTTCTCCAAAAAAATGTAAATTCTTGTATGTGTAGCTGTAATCAGTACTGTAATTCCCAAAACTTTTGCCATTTAAAGCATACAAATTGTAAATATCAGGCTGTTTTTGTAAAGGGTACTTTAAATTGTAATGAATGGCATTTAAACCTACATGGAAACTTTTTATTTGGTATGCGACATTCCCACCAAAAGCCAGTTGCTTTTGCACGCCTCTATCTGCTATTTCGCTTTTGGTTCTATGAAAGCCTGAAGTTTGTAGCGATGTTATAAAATCAT
>JAYUZL010000275.1:0-2916 GCA_043751875.1 Ferruginibacter sp. | reverse complement strand
ATTGCGGTAGGCATTTTCAAATTTCTCATTAATTGCGACAACATATTCATAAGCATCAAGTGCTTTTTCATGCAGTTTTATACCTTGGTAAGCTGCTCCCAAATTAAACCACGCTAATTCATTAAAAGGCTGTTCTTCTATTATTTGTTTGTGGAGTGTTATACTTTCCTCGTTTCTACCTGTAAAGTCGGTCCAAAAACATATTTTGTATAATGCCTCTTCATTTGCAGGATCTTGCTTTAAAATTAACACCAGACAATCAAAAACTTTTTCAAAGTTTTCGTAATCATCGTATACATCACAGAGTTCAAAAAGAAGATCTATTTTTTCATCTCCTTCAAAATTTTCTATAGCAATTACCAGCACTTCAGCAGCTTTTAACTGCATATCCAATGCTAGAAATGCATCTGTTTTTAAAATGTATAAATTACTATCTGTAACGTCAATCTTTTCTGCATCTTCCAATAAATCCAACGCATCTTTGTACTTTTTTGTAACTATTAAAAGATTTGCTTTTAACAATAACAAAGCAGTAGTGTCTGGATATTGATTTATAGCGTAATCGCAAACGGTTAGGGCATCTTCAAACTTATCTTTCTCATCAAAATACTCCACCAAGCGTTCAAACCCTTCCTGCTCTATAAATGAGTTTGGTCTCCCTGCCCTTAAATTTTCATAGTGAGACAATAATTCTTTTAGTTCTTCTCTTTCTTGCCTGTATCTGTCGTTTCTCATATTTTAACCTTATAGTCTGTAATTTAATGATTTATTAAGAAATTTAATACCTGTTGAAAAATAGTTATTAACTTAAAACAAAATATCGCATACTAAAGACTAAAAAATTTCGTTTATTGTATTATATTTGTTAATATTTAGTAAATGAACAATTCGCTACGCATATTATCGCTTTTAACATTGTTTACAGTACAAATGAACTTTTTGTTTGCTGATAGGGGTGTAACTAAGAAAAAAAATAAGGTTGTATTAAATATTAAAATTTCTAACAATTTTAAAAGTTCTTTAAACTTTAATTTAAAAAATGGCCTAAAGTATTCCGGGTCTTTAATTACAAATAGTGTTACAACCACTTCTACTAGTTCCAATTATCTTGTTACTTATCAAAAAGGCAACAGCGTATACATCTTACCCTATAAACAAAAGATATTAGTAGCTGATGTTCACCCTGGTTATACTGGAACCAAACTTATAATAAGAGTACATTAATTATTACTCCCCTTTTTTCAATTGCTGATTTTCTTCGTAGCTCATTATTCTAAATCCCGCTTTTGGCGCATCAAATTTTCCAGAGTTGATTACATCCATATTTAAACCGATTAAACTGTATTTAAAAATCAAATTTCCTGAAGATAATTCATATTGAACAGGTAATCCGGCCAGTTGTACAAATGCATTGTTGTATTGTTTATTTGCTACAATTATTAATGGGTCGTAATAAACTGTATATAATTTGCCGTTCGCAGTTTGTGCAACAGCCTTTTTACAAAAATAACCTCTTATGTTTGTTGTACCAGATTGCGTTTCAAAATTTAAATTTGTATTTACTTGGTTTTTCTGCATCCAGTTCTCCGCAGTGGTCGTAATCATTAGCTTTTGACCGCTATATTCCTTTAAAATAAACCCCTTGCCATTTTTATTATCAAAGACGGTTGTCTCTGTTCCCGGAGCGCTAATCATTTCAGATCGACTCTTATCTTTTGTTAAGTAAACTGATAAAGTAGCACCATTTAATGCACCTGCTATTTGCTTTTCACCATTGGAACTCTCTATGGAAATATTATATTTTAGCATGCCCTCAGTTAATATTTTTTGTGCAGATGAGGTTATGCTGTAAAAGATAGCGAAAGCAAGCATTACGGATAACATAAAGGTTTTCATATTAGTCATTATTTACACTAAGATAATAAAAATGTATGCCGAAATATTGGCTTTTATTAAAATACAAAAGCTGCAACTTTAAAAGGTGCAGCTAAGTAACAAATGTTTAACTGTTATTAATTTTTACTTGTCCTGTTTTTTAATTCCTGAAGTTTGCGTTGGCTTTCCTGCATGGCTTCAACCTTTTCTGCGATTTTAGATTTCTTAACCGGCTTTTTTCTGTTCTCATTAATTTGAACTAAAATCTTTTCATGGTTAATTACATATTTCTGTATTACAATTTGTAAAATGAGGGTAATAGTGTTAGAAATAGTATAATACCAGGTAAGTGCAGACGGTAAATTATTAAATACACCTAACAATAAAACAGGAAATATATAAGGCATATACTTCATAACAGGATTGCTGTTATCCTGCATATTGCTCATACTGTAGATGGAAATTAGCATACTTGTAACAACCGCTGTTAGTGTAAATAAGCTTACATGATCACCATAAAAAGGGATACTAAATGGTATTTTTAGTATAGAATCGTAGGCAGCAAGATCATTTGCCCATAAAAAACTTTTGCCACGCAAATCAATGTTGCTTTGAAAAAAGTAATATAAAGACATAAAAATAGGAATCTGTAAAAGTGCCGGCAAACAGCCGCCTAATGGGCTTACACCGGCAGTTTTCCAAAGTTTCATTTGCTCCATGCTAAATGCCTGTTGATCTAACTGACCGGTCTTATCTGTAAATTTTGCTTTTAATGCATCAACCTCGGGCTTTAAAACTTTCATTTTTGCTCCGCTTAAATAACTTTTATAAAGAATAGGAGATGTTATAAGACGGATGAGGAGCGTCAATAATAAAATAACAATACCCATGCTTGCAATATTCTTCTGCAAAAAATCAAAAACGGGTAATAAAAAATAACGATTAATATATTTTACAAAAGAAAAAATACCCGAACCATACGGGACCATATTTTGCATTTGATTATTGTACTTTTTTAAAATATGATAATCACTTGGCCCA
>JAYUZL010000274.1:0-8436 GCA_043751875.1 Ferruginibacter sp. | reverse complement strand
AACCCCAAATTATACGCAGGCTTATGTTTAATTTAATACTTTTTGGTCCTCCAGGTAGTGGAAAAGGTACGCAAAGTGAAAAAATAATTGAGAAATATGATCTCATTCATTTAAGCACAGGAGATTTACTACGTTCTCAGATTGCGCAGCAAACCCCTTTAGGTTTGGAGGCAAAAAAATTAATGGATAAAGGGCAATTGGTGCCCGATGAAGTCGTTGTAGGAATGATCAGTACAGCCTTGGAAGAAAACGCGGAGGCAAAAGGTTTTTTGTTTGATGGGTTTCCTCGCACAGCAGCACAGGCAGCAGCATTAGACAGTTTATTGGATATAAAAAAAACACCGGTAAAAGTTATGCTGGCACTTGATGTGAGTGAAGATGAATTGGTAAAACGTATTTTAAAAAGAGGTCAATCCAGCGGCAGAACAGATGATACAGATGAAGCAATTATTGCTGCAAGAGTAGCAGAATATAAAAATAAAACAGAAGCAGTGGCTGATTATTACCGTAAGTCAGATAAAGTTGTGATGGTGCCCGGTGAAGGAAGTATTGGTGAAATTTTTGAAAGATTATCTGCAGAAATAGAAAAGAGAAAGTAGTTCAAAAAATAAATTGCCGCGCCTTGTTTCTTTGAGATCATTGAGAGTCTTAAATTAAACAAGGCGTTTTTAGTTGCATTATAAAGCCTCTTTAGTTAAATAAATAGCAACAACATAGAAGTAAACGAAATTATTAAAGCGTACAAATAAAGTGATTTAAATGTAAAATTCTCTTTTAAAAGTATCCGCAACGAAATAATGGGGATTACAAAGACAGTTGCTACAGCAAAGAACCAAAAAAGCTCAAACACCACACCAACAAAAGCATATTTGTATATGTCGATATGTTGAAACAACAGCACAAAAAATAGTGTAAATACACTTAAGCCAAATACTATTTTGCTTTGTGTTTTACTTTCAATTTTTATTGGCTGGTTCATAAAATATTATTTCTTACAAGTACCTTCCGTCCACGATTTTACGCCCGCACATGCAGCCACACAGGCGTTGCTGTAAGTTTTTCCATCACAACCACAAACAGGTTTATATTCCATTGTGCAAATACAATCTGGTTTTACTGCCACTTTACAGTCGTTTATTTACCTTGTGGTTTTACATGAAGAAATAAGAAAAATAATCCCAATTAATGTTGTTCATAAATTTTATTTAAAAATGAGGTTCTGTTACTAAAATTACCGTTTTAACTTATGGATTTTATAAAACGCTCTTTTATATATTTTTTACATTTACCTGCCATAAATTTGACAATGCTAAAACTGGGAAATTATATTACAGGAAAGTGGATTGAAGGCGATGGTGAAGGAACCGTATTATACAACGCAGTAAATGGAACTGTTATTAAACATGCAACTTCAAAAGGACTTGATTTTGAAGCAGCTTTAAAATATGCCCGGGAAAAAGGAAACCCCGCACTTCGCAAAATGACTTTTCAGCAAAGGGGAAGAATGTTGAGGGCGCTTGCACAACATCTTTTAAAACACAAAGAAACTTTTTACAACATAAGTTACCAAAGCGGCGCTACAAGGGTTGACAGCTGGATTGATATTGAAGGTGGAATTGGAAATCTCTTCAGCAATGCAACACTGCGGAGAAAATTACCTGACGAGTCTTTTTGCCTTGATGGAGACTCAATCAATCTCAGCAAAGAAAATACTTTTATGGGGCACCATATTTTGGTACCAAAAGAAGGGGTGGCTGTTCATATAAACGCTTATAATTTTCCTGTATGGGGCATGCTGGAAAAAATTGCCTGCAATTTATTGGCAGGTATGCCGGCACTTGTAAAGCCAGCAACAGTTACCTCTTATCTTACCGAGGCAGTCGTAAGAGAAATTATTTCGTCCCGTATTTTGCCCGAAGGTGCATTACAACTGATTTGTGGCAGCGCAGGTAATATGCTGGACTATGTAAACTCTCAGGATGTTGTAACATTTACCGGGTCTGCCGAAACAGGTTTAAAATTAAAATCTCATCCAAATATTTTAAAAGAAAGTGTTCCACTTAATATGGAAGCTGATTCGTTAAACTGTATCGTTTTAGGTACAGACGTAGAACCGGGGATGCTCGAATGGGATATTTTTATTAAAGAAATTAAAAAAGAAATGACTGTAAAAGCCGGACAAAAATGTACCGGCATCCGCAGAATATTTGTACCCGAAAATAAAATCGACGATGTGCAGAAAGCTATTGCAACTGCCTTGTCTACGACAGCCATTGGTAATCCACTAAATGATAAAGTAAGGATGGGTGCATTGGCGGGGCAAGACCAACGAAACGATGTTCGCAGCCAGGTGCAAAAAATTCTCGCATCATCACAAATAATTTATGGTTCACTGGATAGTGTAGCAGTGATTGATGCAGATGAAAAAGCGGGTGCATTTTTAAGCCCGATTTTATTATTGAACACTACACCATTTGAAAGCGAGGAACCACACAATATAGAAGCGTTTGGACCCGTTAGTACTTTAATGCCTTATAAAGATATTTATGATGCCATTGCATTGAGCAAAAAAGGAAAGGGTAGTTTGTGTTCATCTATCGTAACGGCTGATGCTGCTATTGCAAAGAAGTATGTTATTGGTGCGGCCACACATCATGGCAGAATTTTAGTACTCAATGCCGCATGTGCAAACGAAAGTACAGGCCACGGTTCACCATTACCTTCGCTTGTGCATGGCGGTCCCGGTCGAGCGGGTGGTGGCGAAGAAATGGGTGGCATGCGTGGTGTAAAACATTATCTGCAACGTACAGCCATACAGGGTTCGCCCGATATGATCACCGCCATCACCAATGTTTATCAACCCAATGCAACAGGAAATATTGAAGCGAAACATCCATTTAAAAAATATTTTGAAGAATTAAGTATTGGCGACCAGCTCATCAGCGATATGCGTTTGATAACTGCAGAAGATATTGATTCATTTGCCGAACTTACAGGTGATCATTTTTATGCGCACAAAAGAGAAACAGATTTTACAGGAACGATGTTTACAGAACAGGTTGCACACGGCTATTTTATTAACAGTGCAGCAGCAGGTTTGTTTGTTTCCAGCTTTGAAAAAAACCCCGTGTTATTAAATTATGGAATAGATGATATGCGGTTTGTAAAACCTGTGTATGCGGGCAATTCTATTTACATTCGTTTTACCTGCAAAGAAAAGACAGCACAGGAATTAAAAGATGTAAACCCGGATGTGCCTTTTGTACATGGGCAAGATATACCGAAAGGAATTGTAAAATGGTTTGTAGAAATATTGGATGGTACTGATGATATTGTTGGTGTAGGAACGATTTTGACAATGGTGAAAATAGAGGATAAATAAAACAAAGACGAGAGAGTAAATAGTATCCTTAACATTTTGAAGCATAAAATAATTAAAAAATAAATAACCGATTGCGCCCCTAGCGACTTTGCGGTAAAACAAAACTAATATGACAGAAATACAAGAAGGATATGTTACGTCTGAAACGCATGCAGGCGTAACAACGATAGAATTTGGCCATCCACAAAGTAATTCCATGCCTACAAAACAACTGGAAAAACTTGCACATGAAATTCATTTTGCGGGCACACATGCTGAAACAAAAGTTATTATTTTAAAGAGTGCCGGCGATAAGTCATTTTGCTCAGGTGCATCATTTGACGAATTACTGCAGATAAATAATACTGTAACTGGAGAAAAGTTTTTTAGCGGCTTTGCCAATGTAATAAACAATATGCGCCGTTGCCCTAAATTTATTATTGTCCGTATACAGGGTAAATGTGTTGGTGGCGGTGTAGGTATTGCTGCTGCTGCAGATTATGCCATTGCGGTGGAAGGTGCAGATATAAAACTGAGCGAACTTGCAGTAGGTATCGGGCCATTTGTTGTTGGTCCCGCAGTTGAAAGAAAAATTGGTGTTGCTGCTTTTAGTGCACTTTCCATAGATGCTACCATGTGGCGCAACAGCGATTGGGCAAAGAAAAAAGGATTATATGCAGAAGTGCATGAAAATATTACCAACATGGATGAATCAGTAAAGAGACTTGCAAATACACTTGCACATTCAAACCCGGAGGCAATGGCAGAAATGAAAAAAGTATTTTGGAAAGGAACAGAAAACTGGGATACACTTTTACATGAACGTGCACTCATCAGCGGTAAATTAATTTTGAGCAGTTTTAGCAAAGACGCAATAGGAAAATTTAAAGCAAAATAAAAAGTTTCTGAAAAATATAAACCCCGGGAAAAAATCTTTCCGGGGTTTATCATTATATTACCATGAGTCTTTGAATGTTGCTGGTGGTTCTTATGCCAAAATATAATCTAATGAATCTGTACTTTTATCCAAATTTATAATGATGTTCTGCTGAAGGGAAAAAGATATTATTAATAGTACTTTTTAATTTTTGTGGCCATGATTGGTTTGTATGTGTAGTCTGACCAATAAATTCAGCCTGCATTATTTTCATTTTAATAAGCACAATAGATTTTGCCGTTACACCATCGAGTTGAATAGTTTCCTCCGCATCAATATTTTCATCTTTTACTATAACCGCTTTCCCACTAATACGCAATCTGTTTTCAAATCCTTTTTTATGATAATCTAAATATGCATAAAAAGGCAGGTCAATATTGTTTGCGTAATTACCATTACACGCAGTAAAGAAATAAATATTTCCTTCTTCATCTACACTTAATGTTTGAATAACATTTGTTGGTAACGATAACACTGAATTGATTTCAGACTTAAATATGGCAACTTTCGTTTCCATTATTTTTTCACGTAAAAAAGTAAGATGTGTATCATTGTAATGCATAACGAAAAATTTATGGATTAGAAATTCAAACGATGTACCAATTAAATTTTATCGCTAATTGTTCGTTCGACTATAAATACGTAGAAAGGTTTACACATAGTTTGTAGAAAAAATATTGTTAACACAAAAAAATCGGAAGATAATTACTCAATATGGACAGGCACAAAACTTTCTTGTACAAAGTGTATCCGACTTAAAATACGGTTTTCGTTTTATGACAGCTATAGATGAATTGGTGGAACTGCTGCCAAAAAAAGAAATGGCAAAAATTACTAAAGATCCGGTAAAGACTGCAGAAGCTGCAAACCTCGTTTACGTTACAGATGCCACACGGGGTATTGTAAGGCAAAAAAAGGCGAATGATTTTTTTTATGCATTGGGAGAAAAAAAGATCAAAGACGAAGCTAGTCTGAAAAGAATTAAAAGCCTGGTTATACCTCCTGCATGGGAAAATGTATGGATATGTGCATTAGAGAACGGCCATTTACAAGCCACAGGTGTTGATGTTAAACTGCGGAAACAATACCGCTATCACCCTGCATGGAATGCTTTGCGCAATCATACAAAATTTTGTAGGTTGTTGGAGTTTGGCAAAGCCTTGCCCACAATAAGGTTACAACTTGAAAAAGATTTATCTGCAACAGGGCTCACCCAGCAAAAAGTACTGGCAACGGTAGTAAGTTTAATGGAGCGCACTAATATACGGGTGGGTAATAATATTTACGAAAAATTATACGGGTCATTTGGGTTAACTACTTTAAAAGATAAGCACGTTCAATTTAATGGAGGCAGTGTTACGTTTTCTTTTGTTGGAAAGAAAGGGATTAAGCATGACATCAGTTTAAAGAATAAAAAGCTTGCGGCCATTGTACAAAAATGCAGAGATATTCCAGGCAAAGAACTGTTTCAATATTACAATGAAGACGGAAGCCGCCACAGCATAGATAGTGGTATGGTGAATGAATATATTAAAAATATTAGCGGTAAAGATTTCTCAGCAAAAGATTTTAGAACATGGTCAGGAACGGTAAATGCGTTTTTGGCTTTTAAAAAAATTGGCTTTGCTGACAATGACAGCGCAACTAAAAAAAATGTTGTGCAGGCACTGGATATAGTGGCAGAACATTTGGGTAATACAAGAACGGTATGTAAAAAGTATTATGTACACCCACTCATCATTTCTTTATACGAAAACCAGAGTCTGGATAAATATTTTAAGCAACTCGATAAAATTGAGGAAGATGATGGGAAGGCCGATCTTACAAAAGAAGAAAAATTAATAATGAAAATATTATCATCAAACTAAAAACCCTGAGATGAAAACTATTGAAATGAAAATAGACTATGGCGGACAGGATGTTGACATAAATATTTTACCTGAAGAAAATTGTGCAGGTACTTTCTATCCTGTAGAAGCAAACGGAAAGTATGTGTTTATATTTTTAGAAGATGAAGATGGGTAGTGGAGTGTAATGCAGGAGAATAATGCAAACGCTCCTTTTGTAGAAAATGATTTGTACAATATTATTTTAAAGAAACTACACTACGAATTAATGTATGTGGCATAAAATTTCAAAATATAGTAAAGTTAAAAAGTAGCCTGCTTTTATCTTGTAATTTTTATATTTAATATGTTAGTTTGCTGCACCCATTAAATTTTTAGTGGGATTTTTTAATTAGTTTGCGAGTGTTATGCTGAAAAGATTTGACGAAACGGAGCGACTCAAAGAGGTTAACTCTTATAAAATACAAGACACCCTCACCGAAAAGGAATATGACGATATAGCCTTTCTTGCATCTATAATATGCGGAACACCAATAGCCCTCGTAACCCTTATGTATGAGGACAGGCAATGGTTTAAAGCGGCATTGGGTACTGATTTAACAGAAAACAAAAGAGAACTTTCCTTTTGCACCCATGCAATTGCAGGTGATGAAGATGTAATGGTGGTAGAAGATGCAAAGGTAGATGTTAGGTTTATGCACAATCCACTGGTGCAGAGTGGTCCACAACTGACCTTTTATGCCGGAGCGTCTATAGTAAACAAAAATGGCTATAGCATAGGTACTGTATGTGTGTACGATAATGAAAAGAAATCGCTTACTGAAGCACAGGTAAAGGGATTGAAAATGTTATCTGAACAGGTAATGGGCCTGTTGGAATTGCGAAAGCAAAATTTACAATTAGAAATGATGAAGGAACGGCTGGAAATCAGCAATAAAAGCCTTGAAGCTTTTGCTATGGTATTAGCACACGATATAAAAACGCCTTTAACGAGTGTAGCACTTGCAAATGAAATGTTGGAGGTAGAAGCAAATGAAAAGAAGTTTGATGTAAAAGATCTTACAGATATTATTAAAAGAAATGCCGATAAGATAAAAAGATTGGTAGATGGCATACTTACAAATGCTAAAATTGCTGAAAAACATAATACGGTTGAGAATATTGAACTAACTTCTTTTTTCGATCAGCTGAAATCTTCACTCTTCTGTCCAAAACCATTCAACTTTATTTATTCTTCAGCAATGGAAATTTTGTATTTTAATAAAGTACAGCTTGAACAGATTTTCAATAACTTATTCACTAATGCAGTCCGGTACAATGATAAAGAAACGGTCGAAATAAAGGTAGCGGCAAACGAGCAAAATGGCTATTATCATTTTGAAGTTACAGATAATGGGATGGGTATTGCAACCGAAAATCAAATATCTATTTTCCGGCTTTTTGGTACTGTAGCCGAAAAAGACAATTATGGGTTTGAAAGCAGCGGTATAGGATTAAGTATTGTAAAAAAAATTATAACAGCCGCGGATGGTAGTATTAACGTTACCTCAGTTCTCGGGGAGTACACTTCATTTTCTTTTGGTTTAAAAGTGCCAGAAATGAAATAAAGGATGTAATGATCCTCCTATCATTTTCTGAAAAAATGTTTCGTACATCAATAAATAAAATCCTCACTAATATTCCTGCACAGAAATTGCAATAATTTTTCAGCGGTTTGGTTTGTAAAAAATATTCCCCACAAATGCAAATTTTAAAATAAATTTTATGAGGCCATTGTGGACAGGAGCCATTGGTTTCGGTTTGGTGAACATACCGGTTAAATTATACAGCGCAACAGAAAGCAGTGATGTTGATTTGGTTATGCTCGATAAAAAAGACCATAGTCATATTAAATATTTACGGATAAATGAAAAAACGGGCAAGGAAGTGCCGTGGAGTAATATTGTAAAAGGCTACGATACGGGCACTAAATATGTTGTACTTGATGAACTGGATTTTGAAAAAGCAGGAGCAGAAAAAACAAAGCTGATAGAAATTACCGATTTTGTAAATCAGGAAGAAATAGACAGTATGTATTATGAAATACCTTACTACTTAGCCCCTGAAAAAAGTGGTGTACGCCCCTATGCATTATTGAGAGAAGCACTGATAAAAACCAAACGTGCAGGTCTGGCAAGTTTTGTAATGAGAAATAAAGAACACCTCGCAATATTGAGGGTATCCGGTGATGCCATTATTTTAAACCGCATTCGTTTTCATGAAGAGATAAGACCAACTACTGAATTAGCATT
>JAYUZL010000273.1:0-2583 GCA_043751875.1 Ferruginibacter sp. | reverse complement strand
AAATTGAAATTGTCAGTAAAATTATCGCTGTAGTAAGTTCCTTCTTTGGGGATAATTAAACTTGCTTTTCCCAACAATTGCTGGCTGTCAAAATTACCTTCCATTACAAACATTATTTTTGTACCCCAATCTGTGTACATAATACATTTGCCTTGTCCTTTATAGTCAAACCTTTCAAAATTGCCTGTATAAATACGAACTATAGTCATTTTATCATAATGCTCTATAAACTCTTTGATTTGGCCGTGCCCTTGGTACATATCTTCATGCCAGTTACCCGTATAGGTTGAGTATCTATCGGTAATTGTGCCATCACCTTCTTTCATTCCGTTTTTCCACTTGCCTTCATAAACCTCTTTATTTCTTTCCTTTACCATTTTGCCAAATCCGTCTATACAATTACCTGAAACGCATCCGTTAGTGGGTTGCACATCTGGCACTGTAACTACAGGTTTTATTTTTTTTAAATCAGGGTCTGAATGACCGGATACTTTAACCGCTTGTGCAAACAGCGATATTTGAAGCCCTAAAAGCATTGCTAAAAAAATAATTTTATGATGTCTCTTAGCTGATTTATTTTCCATTCTGTGCATTTTATTGTGAACCATAAATGTAAATGTTGTGTTTTGTTTTACTTGACGAGTATCGTAAAATGTATTTACCATTTTTATCTTTTATATCCGTTACACCCATCCCTTTATCGTCAGTATAATCTCTGGCTGTATAGTTACCAGATTTTCCCATTACATTTAATTCATCCACGTATTGTAAAACTAACGACATAAACACACCAAGCATGTTGGTTTCCATGGCCTCTACGTCATAATTAATTACGTACATTGGTGTAACGTCAGGATTTGTTGATTTATAAATAAAAGTTTGGGCTCCTGCAGTTTCTTGTTTTGTTTTATAATAAGTTATTTTACTTTCTTTATCCTCTTGGATTAGTTCTCCTATGTCGTCTTTAAAATCGTTTTTGGCGCTTTCAATAAGGTATCTTATTTGTTTCACCGCCGGTGATGGTACATTTTGAGCATAAATAGATGCTTGCTGTAAAATAAAAAATGTAAAGAGTAGAGAAATAATTTTTTTCATTATAAATAATTTTAGGGTTAATGGTATTTTTTAATAAATAATTCCTAAATGCTGAATACAGTTGTTATTCATCGTAAAAATAATAAAACCTTAAACTAATTTAAATACCCACCAGTGGGTATATTTAAACCTTAACTAAAATAAGCATCCAAAAAATAGCTACACACAATTGGTTCGTTAGGCTGCAATATTTCCATTCCCTACATTTTAATTCGCCCTATCTTTACGCCCAAATTTGCAATTATGAAGTGGATGAATACTCTTATTAAATACCGCCTTTGGCTCGGCATATTCTTTTTGGCACTGGCTGTTTTTGTAAACTTTCAAACAAGTTTTTGGCCTTCATTTATTTTGTATCTGTTAGCTGCAATATTAATTCTAGGTCACTTTCTTTTTGGGCCAATGCGGCTTATTCAGTCACATATGGAAGCCGGTGATATGGACGCCGCAAATAAAGTGGTGAACTCAATTATTTTTCCGCAGTTGCTTATTAAACCAATGCGTTCTGTTTATTACACAATTAAAGGAAACCTTGCAATGGTTTCGCAAGATTATGATACTGCAGAAAAGCACATGAAAATGAGTCTTGAACTAGGCGGTGGTGCATTAACAAAACAAGCAGAAGGACCAAATAAATTACAGCTTGGTATGCTCTGTATACAAAAAGGAAAAGTAAAGGAAGGAGAAGCTTATATACGTGCAGCAATACGTGCGGGTTTACCTGATAGTGAAAACAATGCAGCAGCTTATTTACAGCTCTGTTCCATTATGATGAACAAAAGAGAATTCCGATCAGCCAAAGAATATTTTAGAAAAGCAAAAAGTTTTAAGCCTACAACACCACAAATTGTAGATCAAATAAAACAAATAGAAAAATACATTACAAGGATGCCCGGATAGAAATATTTTTATAAAAGGCAATATGCGTTTTTTAAAATTGCATTTACTTTATCAAAAAAACCTGAGCCCTCGCATTCAATAAAATCTGTGCGTAATTTTTACCGGTATTAATTGGTCGCCTACTGCTGAAACTTTCAACAGTTGTAATTCTTTTAGACGCAATATTGCGGGACAAAAAATATTGCCTAACCATGAATGCACGCTCAGCTGCAAGTGCGGTACAAACTGTATTTATACCTTCTGTTTTATGGGCATGACCTTCAATCTTAATATTGTACGATGGATTTGATTGTAAAATTTTTACCACATTATTTAAAGCCAAATACGATTTTGGTACCAGCCATGCTCCGCTGGTTTCAAAGGGTATCATAATGGCATCTCTGTCGGGACAGCCTTGTTTTTCTGCATAACCGAATTCATCTACACAGGCGTCGGTCGAATCTGCAATACCATCTTCATCCCTGTCATAAATAATGGGCGGCGGGGGTGGCGGATAATTTAAAATAAGTTCTGCTCTGGTAATTTGAGAGTGCCCATTTTTATCAACATCGCTATTGCCCGATTTGGTTGCACCCATACCTTTTATCA
>JAYUZL010000272.1:0-13184 GCA_043751875.1 Ferruginibacter sp. | reverse complement strand
TGGTGGCCATAGCGATGTTATACAAGGTGCACTAATGATGAATGATGATGCATTAAGAGATCAATTATATTTTATTCAAAAAAGTTGTGGTGCAGTGCCCGGGCCAATGGATTGTTTTCTTGTTTTAAGAGGAATTAAAACGTTGCATGTGCGTATGAAGGCGCATTGCGAAAACGGAATTGTGGTAGCAAATTTTTTGCGTAATCATCCAAAAGTTGAAAGAGTTTACTGGTGTGGCTTTGAGGATCATCCAAACTATAATATTGCAAAAACACAGATGCGTGGCTTTGGTGGTATGATGAGCTTTGTTTTAAAAGATGATAGCATAGCTGCCGCAAATAAAGTACTTACATCAACCAAATTATTTGCCCTTGCAGAAAGTTTAGGGGGTGTAGAATCTTTAATAAATCACCCTGCAAGCATGACACATGCAAGTATACCACGTGAGGAAAGAATAAAAAATGGCTTAGCAGATGGGCTGATAAGATTGAGTGTAGGTATTGAAGATGCAGAAGATTTAGTCGAAGATTTGAGGTTAGCTATTGGATAAAGCCAGGTGCAGTTAGCAGTTGGCAAAATGAAACTTCTCGGCGTAAATACTTCCTCACTCTTTTTTCTGCGGTAAAAAAATTAAAAAGGTATTAAAAAAAGTGATCGATAAAAAACTCATATATTTTCTTAATAAAAAGGTTGATGAATATAATCAACCTTTTTTTATTGGGCCTGATCCTATTTGCATCCCTCATTTATTTACAAAAAAACAGGATATAGAAATAGCAGGTTTTTTTGCTGCTATTTTTGCGTGGGGTAACCGTACAACCATCATTAATAAAAGCAAAGAATTAATGCAACTGATGCACAATGCTCCACATGAGTTTTGTTTACATCATAACCAGGCCGACCTTAAAAAACTGTTGAATTTTAAACACCGCACTTTTAATCCTACAGACCTTTTATATTTTATAGATTTTTTTCAACATCATTACAGTAAAAATGAGTCTCTTGAATCTGCATTTATACATGCTATGAAAAAAAACGACGCAACTGTTGAAAATGGGCTGAATGGTTTTTATAACTATTTTTTTTCATTAGAAAATGTACCAAAGCGTACCCTTAAACACATTGCGTCCCCTGCAAAAAAAGCAAGTTGTAAAAGGTTAAATATGTACCTCCGTTGGATGGTAAGGAATGATAAACAAGGAGTTGATTTTGGAATATGGAAAGCCATCTCACCAGCGCAATTGATAATACCTTTAGATTTGCATGTAGCAAGAGTGGCAAGGCATTTTGGACTTTTAAAAAGAAAGCCAACCGACTGGCTTGCAGCTGTAGAACTTACAGAGGTTATGAAAACATTGGATAAAAGAGACCCGGCAAAATATGATTTCGCACTTTTTGCATTGGGTGTTTTAGAAAAATTCTAGTTATGAAAAATGAAATAGTTCATGTAGTAAACGATTTATTCAGTTTGCAATCAGACGAAACAAATTTTGTTCATTTTCTTACAGAAAAAATAAATTTCCTGATTGTAAATGATTTTAATAAACTCATTTATATTCTTTACAGAGCAGATATAAATGAACAAAAACTAAATAAACTGCTTGCAGAAAATAAGAAGGAAAATGCAGGAAAAATTATTGCAGCATTATTTATACAAAGGCAAATACAAAAAATAAAATCCAGAGAGGAAAATGCCCCACCTACTAACAATGATTCTGAGGAAGAGCGCTGGTAATATGTGGACTAAGCAGATTTCTTGTTAAACATTAACTCCTTCACTTTTTCCTTGTCTTCTTTTTCTTTTTTAAGATCGAACATGGTACCAAATACATGATCCCAAAAAGTACTGCTTACACCAAACCCCATATCACTATGTTTGTAGTGATGTAAATGGTGGTTTCTCCACAAGCCTTTCATCCATTTAAAAGGAGGATTCCAGGCATGTATAGCAAAATGCATTGTACCGTACATTAAATAACCAAACATAAAACCCGGAAAAAACGCAAAAACATTTTTACCCATTATTAAAAAAAACAGAAAGAAAAACAAAGATGCAATAATTAAACTAGGAGCTGCGGGCATAAACAACCTTTCTTTATCTCGGGGATATTCATGGTGATTGCCATGTAGAACATAATTTATTCTTTTACCCTTTGCAGTTTCAGGATGATAATGAAAAGCAAACCGGTGCAAAATATACTCAGTTAATGTCCACAAAAAAATCCCACTTATAAAAATTAGAAAAACATTCAGTCCTGAATAACTAAGATATTTAATAGAATAAAAAGGCAAAAATATTAGTATCGGCAAATACATCCCCCAAATAACCAATGGATGCGTTTTTGTAAGGTATTCCAAATAACTGTTTCTAAATATTTGTGCCTGACCTTTATTATGTATTTTTTGAAATTCCATTTATTAATTTAATATAATACAAATATACAAAATCCTTTTTTTTAAAGAGTTTGGAATTCTAAATTTGTCATTCGTAACATAATGGGGTATTATAACAATTTTAGTTCCATTCTCCTTTCAACATTAAAATCATTGTATGAAATTAATAACTTATTTGAAGAACGACCATGAGCAACTTGCCCTGGTAATAAACGGTAAAATTTATGATACGGATAAATTGCATCCAGACTTACCTATAAGTATGTCTATGTTTTTAAATTATTGGGAAGATGTTTTTCCACTTGCGCAGGCTGCTGAAAGGAAAGTTAAGGATGGTGGTTACGAAAATAAATCTTACGGAGATTATGCTGATGCAGAAATAATTGCCCCTGTACCTAACCCCACAAGTTGCAGAGATGGATATGCTTTTAGACAACATGTGGCATCAGCAAGGCGAAACAGAAAGGTCGAAATGATTCCTGAATTTGATCAATACCCAATATTTTATTTTACCAATCACAACAGCATTCAGGGACCGGGAAATATTGTTTGCATGCCTGATCATTTTGAAAAACTGGATTTTGAACTGGAAGCTGCAATAGTAGTAAACAAGCATGCAAAAAATATTAAAGCTGCAGAAGCTGATGATTATATAGCCGGGCTGATGATTATGAATGATATCAGTGCGAGACGTTTGCAAATGGAAGAAATGCTGTTGAACCTGGGCCCTGCAAAAGGAAAAGATTTTTCTACAGCTATTGGCCCCATGCTAGTAACGCTCGATGAACTAGAACAATTTGAAGTGCCGTGCAAAGAAGGACATACAGGCAAAAGCTGGAATTTAAAGATGACCTGTAAAGTAAATGGCATAATGGTAAGCGAAGGCAACCTTGCAGATATGGACTGGACATTTGCAGAAATACTGGAGCGTTGCGCTTATGGTGTAAACCTTTATGCAGGCGATGTAATAGGCAGCGGAACGGTTGGCACAGGCTGCTTTTTAGAAGTAAACGGCACAGGAAAATTAAACGACCCTAATTACACTGAACAATGGTTGCAAAAAGGCGATGTGGTGGAAATGGAAATTGATGGATTGGGTTTATTAAAAAATACTATCGTTGCGGAGGAAAGTGATTTTTCAATTTTGGCTTTGAAGAAATAATTTTTACCGCAAAGGCGCAAAGCAGTGAATTAAAGGAGATAAAAATAGTCTTGTACTTATGACGAAAGAAAGATACAACCAGCTTGCTACTGAGATTGTTGATGCTTGTTATCAAGTTCACAAAGAATTGAGGCCGGGATTATTGGAATCAGCTTATGAGTACGCCTTACTTACTGAATTTACTCTCCGTTCAATTACTGTAAGCAATCAAGTTGACATAAAATTATTTTATAAAGGTTACAATACGGGCAAATATTACATGATTAATCTTTTGGTTGAAGAAGAAATAATTTTAGAAATTAAATGTTGTACATCCATTTTACCTGTACATAATGCACAAATAATTTCTTATCTAAAATTGTCAAATAAAAAGTTAGGGTTTATTATTAACTTTCATGTACCTGTAATAAAAGAAGGAATTAAAAGATTTGTAAATAATTTTTAATAAAATATTTTTTAAAAGTTGAAAAACTTTACGATAGTAATATTCATTTTTAAATTTGGCGCCTTAGCGTCTTTGCGGTAATATATGCGACTAAATTTAAAAGACCTTTCCCCTGCGGATGTTCAAAATTATCTTCAACATGCCGTCGCACCACGCCCAATCTGTTTCGCCTCTACAATTGATAAAGAAGGAAATGTAAATTTATCACCGTTTAGTTTTTTCAATCTTTTTTCATCTAACCCACCAATAGTTATTTTTTCGCCGTCAAGGCGGGTAAGAGATAACAGTACCAAACATACTTTACAAAACGTTATGGAGGTACCTGAGGTTGTAATAAACATGGTGGATTATGACATGGTGCAACAAATGTCGCTGGCAAGTTGTGATTTTGCAAAAGAAGATAATGAATTTATAAAAGCAGGCTTTACCCCTGAAAATGCAAGTTTGGTGAAGCCCCCAATGGTAAAGGAAAGTAAAGTAAAATTGGAATGCAAAGTTCTTGAAATAAAAGTGCTTGGTACAGAAGGCGGTGCTGGAAACCTTGTAATATGTGAAGTGCTAAGGATGCATATTGATGAAAGTATACTAGATAGTGATAACAGAATTAACCAAACAAAATACAATTTAGTTGCAAGACTGGGTGGCGACTGGTATTGCAAAATCTCTGATGAAAATTTATTTAAGGTTGCAAAGCCCAACATAAAAATCAGTATTGGTATAGATGTTTTACCTGCGGCCATCCGCAACAGCAAAATACTTACCGGAAACAATTTAGGGCAATTGGCCAATGTGAACGCATTGCCTGTAATTGATGCTGGGTTTGAAAATGAAACTTTGATACAGATTGTACAATATTTTAACCTAGACCCTAAAGAGATGGAAACCGAGACTCATAAACTTGCAGCTTCACTTTTAGAAGCTGGCGATACCAATGCTGCATGGCAGGTTTTATTGGCAAATGATATTATTTAACTTTTACAACACATAATCAAACAATTACATTGATATTTTTGTTATCATGAAAGTTTTAATGCTGTTGCTGTTCCCATTTTTTTCTCTAGCACAAATAAAGCCTACTTACAAGAACCTTGCATTAGAAGGTGGTGGCATAAGAGGCATTGCTTATGGAGGTGCCTTTAAAGCTCTGGAAGATAATGGTACCATGCAACAGATAGAAAATGTTGCCGGCTCCTCCGCAGGAGCAATTGCAGGTTTGATGGTATCGATTGGTTACCATGCCGATGAGATTGACAGTATATTAATGTCGTTGAAATTTCAAAAATTTAATGATGGCAAAGGCGGTTTATTAGGAAAATATAAGAGGATAAAAAGAAAATTTGGGATGTATAAGGGTGATAAATATGAAATATGGCTAAGGGAAATGTTGATGAAGAAAACAGGGAACGAAGACCTTACTTTTATGCAGCTTCATCAATTAAAGATGAATGACAAAAATTATAAAGACCTTTTTTGTACGGGTACAAATATAAGCAAACAGCGACTGGAAGTTTTCTCTTATAAAACTACTCCTACTTTTTCAGTAGCTACTGCAGTAAGAATAAGCGGCGGTGTTCCATTATATTTTACACCCATTGCTCTAAACGATTCTTTGCAAAAAATACAAATGGGAGATACTTCTTCTTATGTTAACTTTTATGTTGATGGTGGTATGCTTTGCAATTATCCTATTAGTATGTTTGACAGTTGCAAACATGGCTCTATGCCATTACTTTGTAACGACCTTATTTTTAATAAAGAAACAATAGGCATTAAACTGGAGCGGAAAGAGCAGATAGATTCTTTTTTAAAAAATTCCATTGAAATACCTCAATATCAGCCTAAAAATATAAATGATTACTTCGCCGCATTTGCTAATCTTTTGATAGAAACAATGGCGAGAAAATATCCCGGTCTTTTGAATGAAAAAGGAAGAAGTATTTATGTAGATTATGGAAAAGTAAATCCAAAAGTAAAAAAAGTTAGTACCAAAAATAGAAAAATGTTGTACGAAAATGGAAAAGCCGGCGTTGTTCAGTTTTTTGAACTCCAAAATAATCGCTAAAGCAAAATGCCGCAGATTTATTAAATCTGCAGCATTTTTTTTTAATATTTTCTTTTATCTGTAAGCCCCCCCAAAAACCCTTCTCAAAATATCAGTCGTTCGTGCAGCATAATTTGTCCTGATATTAATTTCTTCTTTTGCAATTAAATTAAACAATGCATCAGTAGCACGTTGCGTTACATAACTTGTAAGATCTGGATTGAGCTTTTTAAACGTAGTTGGAAAATTATTGTACCTCAAAACCATATCACCATAATACTTTGTAGCGTCTGCTTTCTCTAAAGATGACGCAATTACAGGTCTAAATGCAGCCAATAATTTTGAAGTCGTTTTTTCTCTAAAAAAATGTGTAGCGCTCGTATCCCCATTTCTGATTAAGCCAATGGCATCACTCAGGGTCATACTTTTAATAGCCTCAACAAATATTGGTTTTGCGTAGCCTGCTGCATCTTCTGCACCTCTGTTTATCTGCAGAATGGCTTTATCTACCAGACTGTTAAAACCAAGATCACGAAGGGTATTTTCAATCTTCCTGGCTTCTGGCGGTAGTAAAACTTTATACAATTCATTTCTAAAAAAACCATCTGTATTATTTAGTTGAAGTACAGATTTTGTAATCCCCTGCCCCAATGCTTCTTTTATACCTGCTGCCGCTTCGGTGTTTGATATGCCGATTCCTGTACCTGCACCCGCAGCATTAGCAACCTGCTGCAGCGTTTCGCAGGAACCAAGTGAAATAGAAATTATTAAAAGTGTAAAGAATGTTTTCATAAAAAGGAGTTTAAATTTTTTAAATATAAAGCAAGTATGCTGCCAGTTAGAAAATAATTGTATTATAGCGCATGATTAGATGAAAAACTACACAGCTGCCGCAATAAACTGCGACAATAAACCTATTGCGAGACCAGAGTAAATATCTTTTTCAGTATGGTCAGATATTATCAATCGGGAAGTGCATACAATACCGGTGCATAAAAGTACGAGAGCAATGGGCCATGTCATCAGCATAGAATTACTTTTAGCAATTACCAAAAACAAACCGAGCCAGCCGCCCATGGCAATTGCATGCATGCTAACCTTGTAATAAATATTGGCAACTAAGCCCGCAGAAGCGGCAAGAAAAACGCCTAAAATAAATGATGGCATTATTTCAGGATACATATCCTGTTTTTTAAAAACTGTATAAGCCCAAAAGAAAAAAATACCACATGCCATGTAGGGAATGATGCGATCTCTTTTTGTACGAAGAAAAACGGAATCTATAAAACCTACTGCCTTAAGTAAAACTATACTAAGTAACGGGTAAAAAATTAGGTTGTAACCACTAATTAAAATTGTATACAATTTTGACTTTG
This sequence comes from Ferruginibacter sp., assembly GCA_043751875.1. GTDB lineage: Bacteria > Bacteroidota > Bacteroidia > Chitinophagales > Chitinophagaceae > Ferruginibacter. The sequence continues at coordinate 5,766 of JAYUZL010000272.1, read as the reverse complement.
CAGAAAACCCTGAAAAATAGGATGGGTGTATGTATACAAGGAAAGCAATCACATACAACGGCACAAAAATAGGATGGAAAATATAGGAGAAAAAGTTAGCTGGCCATTTTAATAAAGGATGAACATACTTTTTTTCCGGTAGAATTTCTTTTGGTAAAATAGCTTCCATTTTATAATATTTTTCTGAGCCTTGCAACCGGAATATTTAATTGCTCCCTGTACTTTGCTACAGTTCTTCGTGCAATATTATAACCTTTTTCCTGCAGCATATCGGTAAGTTTTTCATCACTGTACGGATGTTTTTTACTTTCTTCCCCAATTAAATCTGTAAGAATTTTTTTTACTTCTCTTGTACTCACTTCTTCACCACTATCTGTTTGTAAACTTTCACTAAAAAAGAATTTCAACCTGTATGTGCCAAATTCGGTTTGTACAAATTTACTATTGGCAACACGGCTTACTGTAGATATGTCTAAGTTTGTACGCTCAGCAATATCTTTCAAAATCATTGGACGGAGTTCCGTTTCATCTCCCGTTAAAAAGAACTCATGCTGGTAATTCATAATGGCTTCCATGGTATTCAACAAAGTATTTTGCCTTTGCTTTATAGCATCAATAAACCATTTTGCACTGTCTATTTTTTGTTTGATAAAAAGCACTGCTTCTTTTTGTCGCTTGTCTTTTTTTGTTCCCTTATCGTAATCCTTCAGCATATCTCTGTAACCTTCGCTGATGCGAAGATCAGGAGCATTTTTGCTGTTAAGACTAAGTTCCAGCTTACCAACATTGTTTGCTATAAAAAAATCAGGGATTACATAATTGGTATTTTTTCCTGTATCTCCTGCAGTTCCGCCGGGCTTAGGATTAAGCTTTACAATCTGGCCGATAATTTCTCTTAACTGATCATCTGTGAGTGTAAGTGCACGCTGTATTTTTTCGTAATGTTTTTTGGTGAACTCATCAAAATATTTCTCCAGAACTTTTATGGATATTTCAATTGTTTTACCCTGATCGGCTTTTCGCTGAAGTTGCAATAACAGACATTCCTGCAAATTTCTCGCACCTACGCCGGGAGGATCAAATTGTTGTATCTGCAACAACAACTGCTCAATTTCCACTTCATCCGTATCAACATTTTGCCTAAATGCAAGGTCATCAATAATGGCACTGGTTTCTCTGCGTAGATAACCATCATCATCTAAACTTCCAACAAGCTGTTCGGCAATTTTCATTTGCTTTTCGCTCAGTTTCAACAAACCAAGTTGCTGAAGCATAATCTCCATAAAACTCGTTTCTACCTTATGCGGTATAACCCTGTTATCATCTTTTTCCGGATAATTTTCATCCCTCATTTTATAATCTCCCACATCATCATCTCCTTCATGTACATAGTCACTTACGTCTATATTTTCATATTCATCTTCCGTACCTTCGGTTTTGTATTCTTCCTCACCGGGTTCTGTAAATTCATCTTTTTCAAATTCGTCTTCATGACTATCCTCATCGGCCTGCTCTAATGCAGGATTTTCTTCAATCTCTTCTTTAATTCTTTCATCCAGTATTGCAGTTGGAACCTGCAGCAGTTTCATTAATTGTATTTGCTGCGGCGAAAGTTTTTGCAATAACTTTTGTTGTAAACTCTGATGTAATGCCATGAGAAAATATCTAAATAAAAATTGTTTTAATTTTTTAAAAATTACTTAAACTGTAAAACGAAATATCTGGAAAGTTCGTAAATTTATGATGATTAAGAAGTAAAAATGAAAAATAAACATATAACATTATTATTTTTTGGGTTTATTGCTAGCCTATCCGCCTTCAGTCAATCAACCTCGTCTCTGTTTAAAGGTAATATTCTTCCTAAAAAAATCACAGATTCTACAGCTAAATTAAGTATGTATATTTTGCCGTCTATGCTTGTATCTCCCACTTTTTATAGCAGCAACCTTGCATTTTTTTGCAGGCAGGAAATAAAATTTGAAAAGGCTACAAAAATTCCATTAAAATTTAGGTTAGGTTCTGTGCAGCAGGTAGATTATTTAGAAGGGAAGACACACCGTTAACCTTAAAGTTTTGCTTCTTGTTTAAATGATATCTATTGTAAATTAAATCCAGTTTATTTTCTGTATCGTAAAAGCATTTTTTTTATTTCTATTTTGTATTTATATAAATTACATTTAAAAAGTGGAAATGTTTAGATACATAAAATACTTAAACCCTTTCATTGTATACATGCTTGCTATCATAGCTTTTACTCATACAGGTATATTATGCTGGCTCGTACTTATTTATTCGTGGGTGTTTATACCGCTTGCTGAATTGTTTATACAGCCAAGCACAAAAAACATGACAGCTGCAGAAGAAGAATTATCAAAAAATGATCGGGTATACGATTACTTACTTTATCTAATTGTATTTATACAAATACCAACTTTGTTTTTCTTTTTACAATCTTTTGTAAATACACCTTTACAAACCATCGATGTAATTGGCCGTATAACGTCTATGGGCATGCTTTGTGGCACGTTTGGCATAAATGTGGCGCACGAACTTGGTCATAGAAAAAACAAGTTTGAGCAAACACTTTCAAAAATTTCTTTGCTCAGCAGTTTGTATATGCATTTTTTTATAGAACACAACAAAGGGCATCATAAAAATGTAGCAACGCTCAACGACCCGAGCAGTGCCCGTTACAACGAATGGGTATATAGTTTTTATTTTAGAACCATCATATTTTCGTATCTATCAGCTTGGCATATTGCAAATAATGAAATGAAGAAAAAGGGACTAAGTATATTTAGTTTACAAAATGAAATGTTTCAGGTACATATTTTTCAGGCAGTCTTTGTTGGGTTTGTTTATTTAATTTTTGGGGGATGGATAACCCTATATTTTTTAAGCGCTGCCTTTATGGGGATCCTTTTATTGGAAACTGTAAATTATATAGAACATTATGGGCTACAGAGAAAAAGCACATCAGCAAATTCTTATGAACGCACTATGCCTCAACACAGCTGGAACAGCAACCATGCAATTGGAAGAATTTTATTATTTGAATTGAGCAGGCACAGTGACCACCATTATCTTGCAAGCAGAAAGTACCAAATACTTAAACACTATGATAATACACCTCAATTACCTACAGGCTACCCGGGTTCTATGCTGTTGGCTATGTTGCCACCTGTATGGTGTAAAATAATGAACAAAAGAATATTACAATATGAAATAAATAATGGGGAAACAAATACCCATCAACCATTTGTTTCTTAATTATCTCATTAAACTTCAAGGCAATTCTTTCCTAACAGGGATTCATTTTAATTTTTCTATAACTGTAATTTTAAAAATTTGGCATAATGTTTCCACAGTACTTGTAAACTATTTATGCTAAGAAATTTAATAACCTTGCTTCTCGGAATATTTATTTTGTTTAGTTGTAACAATAAAAAAGAAACAACTTCCAATACAGATGTGCCTATTCCAAAAGTTGAAATTGAAAAAAAAATTACAATAAATTATACATTACTAATTTCAAAAGACAGTATAAAAAAATTTATAAAAAATACTGATTCTAATAATTTAAAAATTATCGGTGCCATCAACCGGGCAGATGTTAAGTTTCTAAATAGGTTTGATTCAATTATTATTCCTTCAGATCTGACACAGTCAATAAAACAATATTTTCCATTTCCACTTGAGGCATCTTATTTAAAAGATATCAAAAAAATTATTTTATTTTCTTATCCGGCACAATCTTTTGCAGCGTATGAAAATGGCATGTTGGTTCACACAGGCCCAACAAGCATGGGGCGAAAAGCAGACATGACTCCAACCGGTTTATTTTACACGAACTGGAAAGCGGAGCAAACAAAAAGTACTTTTAACGATGAATGGGATTTAAAATGGAATTTTAATATAGAAAATAAATTGGGTGTTGGTTTTCATCAATATGAAATGCCAGGTTATCCTGCATCTCACTCTTGCCTCAGGCTTAGTGAAAAAGATGCAAAATATTTATATGAATGGGCAGACCAATGGAAGATTAAAGGAACAGATAATATTTTAGCGCAAGGGACACCTGTAGTGGTTTACGGTATTTATCCTTTTGGAAGTCCAAAACCATGGCTTGCCCTAGTAAAAAATGAGAAAGCATTAGACATCAGCAACGCAGATATTGAAAGTGTAACCAAACAATTTTTACCGGATATAATGCAAAAACAGTCACAACGTGACAGTATCAAATAAAATTATTGCTTTCGTCCTTTAATAATTTTATTTTGAAATGATAATTTTTCTTCATTAAAATACCTGAGTTACCATTATTACTTCTTTAGCTGATTATTTAAATCCAGAAAGTACTGCCATAATTACTATTGTGGCAATGAAACGGATAGTTGCATATTTCATATAATTATTTTTAAATTTTTTTTTAAAATATAAATGCCCCCGTGTAGAGAGCATTTAAAATAATACATGTTTGTTTGTTCTTAGGGAATAGGAAATAAAATTTTCCTTTAGAATATTTAATTTATCTAAATTTCAAATAAATACATTTTACAGCCAGTAGTTTAAGCAGTGTAAATAATGTAGAATATTTACTTCAATGGCTTTATGTATAAATACAAATTTATGAAGGGTATATGTAACTCATAGTTTTACAGCAATTAATCATCATTGTCATTAACTATATTTGTTCTCCATTACAATTTGTTGATTAATGCCCATTTTCGATATAAAACTTCCTTCATACATTGCGAAAGCATTGAACCTGCCGGTTAGCGATGCCAGAAGGCAACAGATAAAGGTGCTAAAAAAATTATTACGCAAAGCAAGGTTTACACAATTTGGTCAGTTATTTAAATTTGATGAGATCTTACTAAGCAGGCATCCCGGTAAAAAATTTCAGCATAATGTACCAACTTACGATTACACAAAAATTTACAATGAATGGTGGTATAAAACTTTAGAGGGTATACCTGATGTTTGCTGGCCGGGTGTTATAAAGTTTTTTGCTTTAAGCAGTGGTACCAGTGAGACATCCAGCAAATATATTCCTATAACCAAAGACCTGATTCGCAGCAATACCGTTACGGGTATAAAACAGTTACTCAGTCTTACTAAATATGATAAACTTCCCAAAAGCTCAATAGGTAAAGGTTGGTTAATGCTAGGTGGCAGCACTCAATTACAAAAGAGTGCAACCTATTATGCAGGCGATCTTAGCGGCATCCAACAAAAAAATCTTCCATTATGGTTTAGAAGCATGGGGTTTTACAAACCAGGGAAAAAAATTGCCAGAGAAAAAGACTGGTCAAAAAAACTTGAAGAGATAGTGGAAAATGCTCCTAATTGGGATATTGGTTTTATTGTAGGGGTACCTGCCTGGTTACAAATTTGTCTTGAAAAAATTATTGAAACTTATAAACTTAGCAACATACATGAAATGTGGCCTAACCTTGCATTTTATGTGCATGGTGGTGTTGCTATGGAACCCTATAAAAAAGGATTTTCAAAATTACTGGGTAAACCTATTACTTACATAGAAACTTATTTAGCCAGCGAAGGCTTTCTTGCCTACCAGTCGAGGCAAGAAACGAGAGGAATGCAATTGGTTTTAAACAATAATATTTTTTTTGAATTTGTACCTTTTGATGAGAAGAATTTTGATAGTGATGGTAACATGGTCACAATTCCTGAAGTTTACATGATACATGAAATTGAAGAAGATAAAGATTATGCAATTTTAATAAGCACCAATGCAGGCAC
>JAYUZL010000271.1:0-3103 GCA_043751875.1 Ferruginibacter sp. | reverse complement strand
TATATTCTTACTTAAGCTTTTAAATAATATGTAGTAAAAATACCTAGGCATCTACTAGCATAAATATGATTTATAAGTAAAAACACACAATTATTGGATTAATATCGCAGGAATTGCAGAGGAGGATGGATTAAGGGTAAACGAAAATTTACAAACTATTTGCTATACTCCAAGATTCAAAGTAAATGAATTTTTAGATACAAATAATAAAATTAGCTAAGTTTTTCTGTAGAACAAGTTATACAAGATTACAAAATCACCAAATATAAAATAACAAGTAATTTGTAAAAAACTGAAATTAAACAATTTATAAACTAAATAAATAAATAAAAATTAATTAAAAATTTTAATTTTTTTTTAAAACATGTAGTAATTCTGATCTTCATTTATCTTTTTTTAAAACACTAAATTTAGAAATTCTAAAAATAAAGAGCAATTTTTTAACGTAACAGTACTTATTTTTAAAAAATGTAAAAACCACATTTATTTTGATAAATAAAATTTATTACAAGTATAAATCCATTCTTTTTAGAAATGAAACATTCAAATACTTGCATATAAAAGGGATTTTGAATTAATGTTTTTTGCAGAAATTTAAGAGCTAAACTTGAGGTTTCAAATTCTTCCATTTTGCATGATAAGTTTTACATAAAAGGCTTTGCAGATTGTATTTATATAAAACCTAACTCATTTTTTTTGGGAAGTAAAACTTTGAAATATGTTATCAGATAATTTTAAAAGTTTCTGAATTTCTCAATATAATTTTATACAAATAATAATAGCAACGAATGTTCTGAAAGAAATCTCTTTAAATTATTGGGAGAATTCGAAGAAAATATTAGGTATAAGTCTATAACTAAAACTAAATCTTTTTTATATTATTACTAATTTATTTAGTATTTTTGCTACATAATTACGTTTTTAATGAAAGCATCTAAAGCCAATATTATTTCAGCATTGCGAAAGGATATTCTTTCGTTGCAGCGCATTAGGCATGATGGAAATAACTGCAGGCTGGATAAAATGATTGGTATTTTAAAAAATGCTTTTCCTGATAAGATCTTTCCAGTTGGAGTGATACACGAATTTATTGTGCAAGAGGCAGAAGATGCAGCTGTAACAAATGCTTTTGTAGCAAGTATTGTTAACCCTTTAATGAATGATTGTGCGCCAGTAATTTGGGTAGGGAATAATATATCTGTTTTTCCACCGACATTAAAAGCTTTTGGTATTGCACCGGAGAAAATTATTTTTATTGAATTAAAAAAAGAAAAAGAAATACTTTGGGTAATTGAAGAAACATTGAAATGTGAGGGACTTGCGGCTGTTATCGGTGAAATAAAAGAACTGACTTTTACACAATCACGAAGATTACAACTTGCTGTTGAAAAAAGTAAGGTAACGGGTTTTATCATCAGGAATAACCCAAAGGCAATTAATATTACGGCTTGTGTAACCCGGTGGAAAATCACCTCACTGCCTGGTGAAAATAAGGATGATTTACCAGGTGTAAGTTTCCCAAGATGGAATGTGGATTTGCTGAAAGTAAGAAATGGAAAACCCGCCACATGGCAGATAGAATACAGTGCTGGACGTTTTAGATATAACAATAAAATTGCTGCCATTCCAAAGCAGTTACAACAAAAAACAGGATGATATGCAGCGGCGTTTTATATCAATATGGTTTTGCAATCTTACCACAGATTGGATGGTGCGCCGTAATTCTGCGTTGAAAGATATTCCATTTGTACTGGCCGCACCCGATCATGGAATAATGAAAGTAACGGTTGCAAATCCTTTAGCTCAGCTAGAAGGTATTTACAAAGGCCTGTCACTTGCTGATGCAAGAACCATCAACCACCATCTGAAACATTTTAATGAGGAACCCAACAGAGAAATAAAATTACTTACCGGGCTTGCAGAATGGTTTATTCGTTTTACACCCTCTGTAGCAGTTGACAATAATGAAGGACTATTATTAGATGTAACCGGTTGCGCACATTTATGGGGCGGAGAAAAAAAGTACTTGGCAGATATGTACAATCGTCTACAACATTTTGGTTACAGACACAGGTTTGGTATGGCAGATACCATTGGCGCTGCATGGGCTGTTGCCCGTTTTGGAAAAGACAATTGCATTATTGAAAATGGCCAACACGCTGCAGCATTACTTTCTTTACCTGCAACAGCACTTCGGTTAGAAGCTGACATAACAGAACGATTGCAAAAGCTTGGTCTGGGGCAAATAAAAAGTTTTATACAGATGCCACGCACAGCATTGCGCCGCAGGTTTGGAAAAGAATTATTGCAAAGGTTAGACCAGGCAATGGGGGCTGAAGAAGAAACGATACAATCTATTATTCCCGCTGAATTGTTTTATGAAAGATTGCCATGTATGGAACCAATTGCAACAAGAAAAGGAATTGAGATTGCACTGGAACGTTTGCTGGATGGGTTGTGCAACCGTTTTGTAAAAGAGGAAAAAGGATTGAGAAAAGCAAAATTAAAATGTTACCGTATAGACGGAAAAATAGAAAAGATAGAAATTGGTACCAACCACCCCACTTGTAACAGCAAACATTTATATAAATTATTTGAAGATAAAATAGCCACCATTGAACCTGCACTCGGCATTGAATTATTTGTGCTTGAAGCTTCTGTTGTGGAAGATTTATTTGCGGTGCAGGAAAAACTTTTTACATATAATAATGGGCTGGATGATATTGGTCTGGCGGAATTGCTGGATAGGATTGGTGGAAAAATTGGAATTCAAAATATTCATCGCTATGTGCCGGATGCACATTATTGGCCCGAACGTTCTTTTAAACAAACAACCAACATCCATGAAAAAATAAATACAGAATGGAAACTTAATAAGCCAAGACCATTGAATTTATTGAAAAATCCTGCTGCTATTGAAGTAACTGCGCCTGTACCTGATTATCCGCCGATGAATTTTAGGTACAAAGGAAAATTACACAATATTAAAAATGCAGATGGACCGGAAAGAATTGAGCAGGAATGGTGGCTGCAGGACGGTCAGCACAGAGATTATTATTGTGTGGAAGATGAAGAAGGTTGTAGGTATTGGTTGTTTAGGTTG